>JAGTUY010000146.1 GCA_018224455.1 Desulfosarcina sp. | reverse complement strand
AACGCCTTGAACGGAGAGATCTCCGCGTTTGTTGGAACCTCATTGGATTACGTGGAAGAAAATGGTGTGGGACTGGTTATCGGCAACCAGGCCGGTGGATTGCCGGGTGCATTCTCGGCAGGGGCGGACATCAAATTCCTCAAAGAACACGTAGATAATGGGTTATTCGATACCATCGGCGATTTTATCGCCCGCGGTCAGCAGATCGGCCAGAGGGCCAAGTATGCATCGTTTCCGGTCGTGGCCGCTCCCTATGGCCTCACGATGGGTGGCGGCTGCGAGGTGTGCCTGAGTGCAGACCGGATCGTTGCCCATGCGGAATTGTATATGGGGTTGGTTGAGATCGGTGTCGGCCTGCTGCCGGCTGGCGGCGGATGCCTGAATCTGTGGAAGAAATTCATTACCGCCCTCCCCGAACCCATGGCTGATGTGGATCGGGCCAAGTGTTTTCTGCCGACATTCACGAATATCGCCATGGCAAAAGTCTCGACCTCCGCGGCCGATGCACGCAAGCTCGGTTATCTTGGACCCAAGGACCGAATTGTACCCAACCGAGACCACCTCATCGGTGAAGCCAAGCGAGAGGTATTGACTATGGTTGCGGACGGGTATGCTCCTCCGGTGAAGCGGCCTTTGAAAGTCTTCGGAGAAGCCGCCCAGGGAATGGTCAACGGTGAAATGTACAACATGGGCAAAGCAGGATTCGTCACTGCGCACGACGCTTTTCTCGCTCGCCGTATCGCCTATGTCATCAGCGGCGGGGAGACCCGGACCAACGGCACCATGGATGAAGATGTCATCTTAACCCTTGAAAGGGAAGCCTTTATCGACTTCCTTAAAGAAGAAAAAACCGTTGCCCGTATCGACCACATGATCAAGACGGGTAAACCGCTGAGAAACTAAAACGTGCCCATCCAGTTTGAATGAACACGACAACACTTTGATCCAGGAGGAGAACGCATGCGAGACGCATATATTGTATCTTCCGTCCGAACCCCCGGGTGTAGGCGGAATAAAGGCGCTTTAAAAGATACGTTGCCCGATGAACTGATGGCTTTTATTCTGGGAGCGGCTGTTGACAAGGTGCCCGGCCTGGAAAAAGGCGCTGTGGACGACCTCATGGTGGGATGTTCCTTTCCGGAAGGCGAGCAGGGTTTCGATGTCGGTCGCACGGCCGGACAGATCGCCGGTTTTCCGCTGGAAGTCTCCGGCGCGACGGTGAGCCGGTTTTGTGCATCGGGCCTGGAAGCCATCGCCCTGTCGGCGATGCGAGTTATGACCGGCTGGTCGGAGATCGCCATCGGTGGCGGTGTGGAATCCATGACCTACGTAACCATGGGTGGAAACCAACCGCGGCCGAACCCTGATTTTGCGACCGAGCATCCGGAGTTTTATGCCTCCATGGGAATCACTGCGGAAAACGTTGCCCGCCGTTACGACATTTCCCGCGAGTCGCAGGATGAGTTTGCCTGTGCATCGCATATGAAAGCAGCTTCGGCCAGGGAGGAAAATCGCTTCACGGAGATTGTCCCCACCCCGGCTGTCCGTTATGTGCAGCAGCCGGACGGCAGGAATAAAAAGGAAACCTTTATTCAGGCGGTGGATGATGGTATCCGGCCGGATACCACAATCGAGGGCCTTGCCAAGCTGAGGCCGGCTTTCGCCCTCAACGGAACGGTTACCGCCGGCAATTCATCCCAAACCACCGATGGTGCGGCGGCCACGGTAATCATGAGTGAGAATAGGGTCAAGGAGTTGGGCGTGAAACCCATTGCTAAATTGAAGTACTATACGACGGTGGGGTGCCGCTCGGATGAAATGGTTGTCGGTCCCCGGTATGCTGTACCCAAACTGCTGAAGTTGGCCGGCTTGTCCATCGAGGACATCGGTTTGTGGGAACTCAATGAAGCCTTTGCCTCCCAGTCGTTGTATTGTCTTCGGGAACTGGGGCTGGTAGACTATATGGACCGTGTGAACATCAACGGAGGAGCCATTGCGTTAGGCCATCCCTTAGGCTGCTCCGGTGCCAAACTATGCGCGACGCTGCTTGCCAACATGCAGGCCAAAGGCGTTCGCTACGGTGTGGAAACCATGTGTACGGCTTTTGGAATGGGAGCGGCGGCACTGTTTGAACTGTGCGATTAAACTCCGGTGGCCTTTGCATCGATCGGTGCATAGGGAGCATGGTGAGGGAAATTCGGCCGCGTACCCCTCTACATTCAAAAACGCCTTGGGAAATTGAATGCGGTCCTGATCCATGGGAAGCCAGCGGCCAAAACGGTTCCACCGCTGCATCAAGCGCGTCGCGTGGGTTCGAATCAATCGTTTTTCATCACTGGGAAGACAGTGAAGTTGTCGGGCGGATGACCGGGTTGAGCGAAACACCGAAAATACTTTCAGAGATCGATGCGATGTTGATGGGTTCAGGCGATGAAACACCGGCGAGTTTTTTTTCATCCGGCCGCCGTTCCGCCTGTGCATACCTGGCCAACCGTGCCGGTGGGATACCCTTGGCGGAAAAGGTGCAATCCTGAATCCAATCGATATGGATGGGGCCGGGGCGCATGCGGCGGGCATCTTTTCCCAGATCGCTGCACAGCAGCTCGCTGAGAAGCCTGCGTTTCGTGTAAGGTTCGGCATCGGGGTTAAAGGGGATGGCTCTTTTTGCCAGGATAAGATCCATGATGCCTTCCTCGAGGGTGGCCAAGATGGCATCCGGAGAGGAATAGCGTGAACGTTTGCCTTTTTCAGCTGCTTCGAGGGATAGAATGGAATAGCCCATTTTAAAACTGGTGTAGTTGACGATCGCCTTTATCCCGCGTATCGATCGATCTTCTTGCGACACAAGATCCGTCACCGAAGGATAAAACGTGGGTCTGGACAACGATACACCGGATCGAGCAGCCATGGCTTTGTATGACAAGCCGTAGCGCCCTGTTGGACTCCATATCGACCAACTGCTGCCCGATGCGTTTTCAATGCCATCGATCTGGGCCACGATTTGTTGCGCTGAATACCAGAATCCTTGAATCCACGGCCGAATCGGCTTGCCTGTGCGATTCATCATGCTGCGCATGCTGGATTCCATGATCATTTCAGGGAATTCCCCAGGCGATTGTTTGCCCAGAAAACCGCGGGGAAAATGGGACGGATAAAACATGGGGCAGATGACGTCCAGATGAGGGGCCATTTTCTCTAAAACCTGCCCGACACCGAAGTCATCGGTTTTCCAGGCAGTCAAACCGAAAATGTCTGCAGAGATGCTCACCCCCAGTGGTTTTAATTCATCGTGTGCCATTGCGAGGAAGGAACCAATGCAGTCGGATTTAGAAAAACCGGGCAGGGTGTTCGGGTAGCTGATGACGGAAAGGTCTCCATCACTGGGAAAACGAACGTAGTCAAACTGAATCTCATCGAATCCCATGCCGGCCAATTCTTTGGAAAGGGCAATGTTGTAGTTCCAGACCCGCCGGTCACTGGGATTGGCCCAGTGAAGGTTGTTGGCGTCCGTCCAGGGTGTATCGGAAGAACCGTCCATCACACTCAACTCCGGCAACATCGCCGCCAGTTGATGATCCGCAAAAACATCCAGTTTGGCTATGGTGTGGATATTGTCTTTTTTCAGCCTGGCCACGTGCTTCTCCAATCCTGAGTGATTGGCTCCGACGCCCAACTGAATGGCCATGGCATTCTCGGACGGCCACGACAATTTTCCTTTGGGGCTTTTGACGTGCAAGACGACCGCATTGACCGGTGTTAAGGCGGCGTAATGGACGATTTCATCAAACGTTCGTTGAGTTAGCTTATGCGGCGGAATGTATAATGCGTTGAAACCATCCTTGTTTGTTTCAGCGATTGATGAACTGCCGAACGCAGTTGCCACCAAAGAGAAGGCCAAAGCGGCCAGAATTGCTGTGCGGTGTAGGCGGGTATATAAATTCAAATGCTCAATTTTCCTTTCTCAGCCCCAATGTCTGCTGCCGGCTGACTGGGTTGCGGTGCGCTATTACCATGCTGGGTTGACACTATTTGACTATCGGCATTTTTATGATTTCATGAAGGTGGAAAACGAAAAACGGTGAAGATTCCCCGCGGCTTGCCGCGGGGAATCTCAATCGTGGGGTGTTCACAAAGAATGGCACGCGCCGCCATCAGACGGCAAAAACTGCCGATGAGGGAGTTAATCCTTGCCTGACAGGGACATAAAGGGGCTTGCCAATCGCCGATTAACCATCAACGATGGGTGGGTTGTTTCTGGCGGGCCTTCAATTTGGTAGATATCAGCGTCGACGGACGGGCAGGATGGAACGGTCTGGAGGTGTCACAATAATATTAAAATTAACGAATAGTTATACAGTATCAATTAAATATTATTTCAAATACGATCATCGTCGTGAACGGATGTGTACCCATGGATGGCAAAAAAAATATCGCGGCCGCATGTTTTTTTTATTTTTTGCATGATCATTGCTTTGAATGAGAACAAACCAACCATCAGGAGGGCTTCGTGGAAACCATTGATCCCAATAAACCGATTGTGAATGTCACCGGACACAATCAGGCAGAAAGTCGACCAAAGGTAGAGAAAGGCGAATTTGATGCGATTTTTCGACAGGCGGTTGATTCAACAGAATTCAAGCGCCCTAAGACGGAATCAGCACCATTTCTCTCAGGTATTCGTCCAGCTCATTTTTCATCTGAATCGTTACCGTCAGAAAAAATGCTCGTTGACCGGGTCCAGCGGTTGATCGACACGATGGACGTCTATCAGCAAAAACTGATAGCCAGCGGCGCTACGTTAAAAGACATCCAATCGCTGGTTCAACAGATAGCAACTGAAAGTGAATCCCTCAGCGCTGCATCAACCGCCGTGGATGGGCAAAACAGGTTGAAAACAATCGTCGATCAGTCGTTGACGCTCGCATCGATGGAGATCGCCAAATTCAACAGCGGATTCTATAACGACGGTTGAACCGGGGTTGACGCTGGCGAACGATTTCACAGGCAAGCGGTTAAATCTTGGCAATACTTTTGGCGAACTCCGGGTCGTTAAATATCCGTTTGGCAAATTTCAAGTATTTCTCGGCAATGGCACGAACGGCCAGTTGCAGCGCATACGGTCTGACAGGTTTTTCCAGCAGATGATTGACGTCGGACGCCACGCACATGTTCACAATGTCGTCACTGGCGTTGCCGGTGATGATAATGGCATCCGCATGGGCCGTGGGAAATTTTTTGTCAATGGCGTCAAGGAAAAAAAAGCCGCTTTCACCGCCCAGAAAAACATCCACCACGAAAATGGCTACCCCGATATCCCTGCCGAGGCAATAGGTTCTAGCCGCCTCGGAGTCTGTGAATGACAGCACGTTGCCCCAGGTATAAAACCGCTTGATCGTCTTAGAAACCAGTTCAGATACATCCGGGTCGTCATCAACGACGATTACATCCAATCCTTCAGGCATTTTTTGTTATCCCCCATTTATGTCTCTATAATATTGTATTTTCCCATTTTACGATAGACCGTTGTTGTATTGATGCCGAGCAGTTTAGCCGCTTCTGCCTTGTTTCCCCCTGCTTTTCGAAGCGCGTGTCGGATGGTTTTTTCCTCGATCTCTTT
The DNA here is from genome assembly GCA_018224455.1 of Desulfosarcina sp. Classification (GTDB taxonomy): domain Bacteria; phylum Desulfobacterota; class Desulfobacteria; order Desulfobacterales; family Desulfosarcinaceae; genus Desulfosarcina. The sequence goes on along the minus strand of JAGTUY010000146.1, from coordinate 4,089 downwards.
TAAATTACAATTCACATCCGCAGGCATCCATGTCTTTGATTGTTGAGCGATTTCATTGGGCAGGTCCTTCACATGAAGCATATCTTTGACGCCCAGTGCAAAGGCTCTTTCAAAAACGTTTTCAAGTTGCCTGACATTTCCGGGCCAGTGATACCCCATCAACAAAGCCATCGCTTCCGGGCTGACCTCCGGCACAATGGTAGAGCCTTTACGCCTGTGTTTTTTGACAAGGTGGCTGATCAGCAAGGGGATGTCTTCCCGAATTTCCCGCAAGGGCGGCATCGTCATGGAAATGACATTGAGCCGGTAGTACAGGTCTTCTCGGAAGGTTTTGTTTTTTATTGCTTCTTCCAATTTCTTGTTGGTGGCGGCAATCACGCGCACATTTACCTCTGTTTCCCGGGTATCGCCAACAGAACGGACCTTTTTTTCCTGCAATACCCGCAGCAAACTGACTTGAACCGCCGTTGAAACCTCCCCAATCTCGTCCAGGAAAATAGTTCCCCCGTCAGCGGCCTTGAACAGGCCAATCGAATCTTTCGATGCGCCGGTAAACGAACCTTTGAGGTGCCCGAAAAGTTCACTTTCCAGAAGGCTTTCCGCGATAGCACCACAGTTGACGGGAATAAAAGGGCCTTCCGATCGGTCGCTGTTGTTGTGAATGACGTTGGCCGTCAGTTCTTTTCCGGTGCCGCTTTCTCCTTCGATCAGCACCGTTGGGCTGCCGAAGCTTATTCGATCGATGATTTTGTATATGTTTTGCATTTTGGGGGACATGCCCACCAGTTCATCATATCTGTATCGCTCTTTAAGTCGGTTCCGAATCAGTTGATTCTCTTCCTTGAGCTTTTGTTTTTCGATGATACGCTCGATCAGGATTTTGAAGCGGTCGAAATTAATCGGCTTTTGAAGAAAATCGTAGCTGCCCAATTTCATCGCTTGGATGGCTGTTTCGATGGTGCCATAGCCGGAGACGATGATGACCTCCGTATCGGAAGAGACGGCTTTGATCTGCTTCAGCAACTCCATGCCACTGATCTCGGGCATGTTCAGGTCGGTAAAGACAACACAGAAATGGTTCTCGCTAACCATGTCGATTGCCTTTTGACCGCTTGACTCGGTGGTAACGTTAAATCCGCAGCGATTTAAAAACTGTTCAACAATGGACAGAATCTGTGGGTCATCGTCAACGAAGAGAATTTTATAATTTTTCATAAAGTTCTTTGGTGAGTGGTCAAATTTGTAGACAGTTCGTGCAGACTCATCCGGTGGGCCAAAATTATTTCCGGTTTATCTATAAATACACACAACTTTCTATTATTAAACGGTAAATTAAATATATCAGTTTATGTCATGAACATTAAAAGAAAGTCAAGGTGCCAAAAGAAGCGTGCATTAATATTTTTTGTCTGCCTGGTATTGAACATGCAGTGACTGTTATCCAGCTTTTGGCTGTTCGCAAACTGAATTGGCATACATCGGAACTGCATTCTCATTTCTGACCTGAACTGACCTCCTTTAGGAACTACCATCGTACGTCTTTAAATCAATAAGGTCATCCCGCTGCCCGCAGTTTGTCGAAATCAAGCATTGGTTTCGATGGCCGGCAGGGCAGGGGGCAGCGAACGAAAAAAAGGATATTTCAATTGCGTTTTGCCATGATCGGCATGGCAAATACACCCAAGGCCCGTCCTTTGGTGTGGGATGGGTGCACGAGAACCCTTTATATTGGAGGTGTTATGAACCGTTTCAAGAAGAATGTCTATGTGGCCGTTCTGGTTACGATTGCCGTCATCTTAACCGGAACCTGTTATGTAAACGCAATGGAAAAAGTCAACATCAATACCGCTCCCATTGAACAATTGAGTGAACTTGACCGGGTGGGCGCCAAATATGCCCAGCGAATTGTAGAATACCGGGAAAAGAACGGTCCGTTCAAAGCGCCTGAAGATATCATGAACGTCAAGGGTATCGGCCAAAAAACATGGGAGGCCAACAAAGACCGAATTGTCGTCTGAGACCCGCCTTTTGATTTTTTCTGTTAACCTTGCAACCTTGATCCACGATTATCGAATCATATGATGCAGTCAGGCCTGCTTGCCCTTCCCTTGATGTCAGGGCAAGCAGGCCATTTTAAACTGCGCGATTAAATTTGCTATCTTTACGATTGACTCCCGCCTGCTTTTATGTTCAATAGATGAACGCGTGACGACCTTGCCAATTTCATTGCGATTTTTCCTCCCCCCAAAAGCACACCGGTAGATGTAATCCACGCGGCGGAGCTATAGGCCATCAGCGTATCATGGAATCGAAAAACCTTAAAACATTGCAGCTTTTGGAAGCCATCGCCAAGGATAAGCCGACTTCTCAGCGTGAATTGTCGGACAGCTTGCAGATATCTTTGGGGCTGGTGAATTCATTCATCAAACGGCTGGTAAAAAAAGGGTACTGCAAGATAACGACCGTCCCTAAAAATCGGGTCAAATACATACTGACCCCTGCGGGGGCGATGGAAAAAACACGCCTGACCTATGAGTACATTGCAAGTTCGTACCACTATTTCAAGGCTGCCAGAAACAGAGTGGATGATCTCTATTCGAACCTGCTGAGCGAAGGTGCGACTCGGGTCGTTTTCTATGGCGCCGGTGAACTGGCTGACATTGCCTTTCTTTCAATGGCCGGAACCGGCGTGCGGTTGATCGATGTCGTAGACCCAACGAAGGCAGGAGAGATGTTTGGCGATTTCATCGTCAAAGCGGCATCACGGCTTCGACAAGCTGACTATGACGCCATTCTGGTCACACTCGTGGACAACCATGCATCTGTTTTAAAGGATATCAAAGGTGTGGGTGTACCTTCGGATAAGATACGGTTCTTTTAACCCTTGGCTGGAGACTGGTCGCCACTGTTCAAGGTGAATGGGTCGGCAATACTGCCTAACCAACCCGTTTTTTAATGGGGAGACAAACGATGGCATACAACGGACCCCGCGTTGCGATAATCGGTTCAGGTTACTGGGGAAAAAACCTGATTCGAAATCACCATGAAATCGGATCGCTGGAACTGATCTGCGATAAGAATGAGACCTTGCTTGAGGCCTTCAAAAAGCAATACGCCGGCGTGGGCACGTGCCTGGCGGTAAACGAGGTGTACGGTGATCGACGCATCGACGGTGTTGTCATCGCCACTCCCGCTGAAACCCATTACGCGATTGCCCGTGAAGCCCTCTTGGCGAACAAGCATGTTTACGTGGAAAAACCGCTGGTTTTAAATGAACCAGAAGCCGAAGAACTCATTCAGCTTGCATCGGAACGGAAGCGGGTTCTGATGGTTGGCCACCTGCTTCAATATCATCCGATTTTTATCAAATTGAAGGAGATGACGTTAAGCGGAGAACTGGGCCGGATCAATTATATTTATTCCAATCGGCTCAACTTAGGAAAAATCCGGCGTGAAGAAAATATCCTCTGGTCGTTTGCACCGCATGACATTTCGATGATCCTCGCGTTGGCCGACGACGAGCCGGAATCGGTGCTGGCAACCGGCGGCTATTACCTGCACAAAAAAATAGCGGACGTCACGACGACCCATCTTGAATTCAAATCCGGAATGCAGGCGCATATCTTCGTGTCCTGGCTGCATCCGTTCAAGGAGCAGAAATTGGTGGTGGTCGGCGATCGCAAAATGGCCGTGTTTAACGACACCAAGCCATGGCCGGACAAGCTCTGGCTGTATCCCCATGAAATAAAATGGGAACACAACATTCCCGTTCCAGCCAAAGCCGATCCGGAAAAAGTCGATGTTCATCAGCAAGAGCCACTGAGACAGGAATGTGAACACTTTCTCCACTGCATGGCCACCGGTGAGCCGCCGATGACCGACGGCAACGAAGGTCTTCGGGTGCTGCGGGTGTTGAAGGCCAGCCAGCGTTCATTGGATGCCAAGGGGACGCCGCTTCAACTCGTACCGACTTCGCATGCGGATCGCCGTCCGGTTGCTTCAGGGACAGGTATGGACTATTTCGTGCATGATACGGCGGTGATCGATGGTGGCGTCTCGATAGGGAAGGGGACCAAAATCTGGCATTTT
>JAGTUY010000145.1 GCA_018224455.1 Desulfosarcina sp. | reverse complement strand
TACGGGTTCGCCGTTGGGATCGATGCCCACCGGCTCTAAAGTCAGGTCGATATCCACCCGGCCGGCCAGTGCAAATATGACGACGAGCATGGGTGACGCCAAAAAATTGGATTTGATTTTCTGGTGAATGCGGGCTTCGAAATTGCGGTTGCCGGAAAGCACCGCCGCCACGTTCAGATCGTTTTCCGAGATAATCCGCTCGATGTCAGGATGCAGCGGGCCGCTGTTGCCGATGCAGGTGGTGCAACCGAAAGCGGCCAGATGAAAACCCAGGGCGTCGAAGTAAGGCACCAGGCCGGCTGCTTCCAGATAATTCATGACCACTTTGGATCCCGGCGCCAGGGAGGTTTTAACAAAGGGCGGCACCTTGAGGCCTTTTGCAACGGCGTTTTTGGCGATGAGGCCGGCCCCCATGAGCACGTGGGGGTTGGACGTGTTGGTGCACGAGGTGATGGCGGCAATGACGATGTTGCCGTCACCGATCTTTAACGGCCGGCCATTGAGCTCCATGTCGAACTGGCGTTGGGTCACCGGGTGGCAGCGCTTGGCGCGTACGGTTTTGCAGCCGGATTCATCGTGAAATTCGGAAATGCGCTTGATTTCGGCATCCCGGTCGTATTCACAGCCGAGGACATCGGCAAAGGTTTTTTTGAGATCCGGCAGGGAGATGCGGTCCTGGGGACGGGCAGGGCCGGCCACAGATGGCTGGACCGATGCCAGATCAAGCGTCACCACCTGGGTGAACGCTGGATCCGTTTCACCGGTGTAGAACATGCCGGTAGCCTTGGTGTAGGCCTCGACGATCCGTGCGCGGTCGCCTCTGCCGGTCAACGTGAGATAGTCAAGGGTCTTCTCGTCGACCGGGAAAAATCCCAGGGTGGCCCCGTATTCCGGTGTCATGTTGGCGATGGTGGCCCGATCGGTCACCGACAGGCTTTGCATGCCCGGTCCGAAATACTCCACGAATTTTTCGACCACATTGACCTTGCGCAACATCTCGGTGATGGTGAGAACCAGGTCCGTGGCGGTGACACCCGCTTTCAGTGTGCCGGTCAGCCGGACACCGATCACTTCGGGGATTGACATGTAGTAGGGCTGGCCCAGCATGACTGCCTCGGCTTCAATGCCGCCCACGCCCCATCCCATCACGCCGATGCCGTTGATCATGGGGGTGTGGGAGTCGGTGCCCACCAGCGTGTCCGGATAGGCGACCGCATTGCCGCCCTCATCCTGGGTGATGACCACCCTGCCGAGATTTTCCAGGTTCACCTGGTGGCAGATGCCGGAGTTGGGGGGCACCACCTTGAAGTTGGAGAAGCTTTTCTGGGCCCATTTGAGCAGCTCATACCGTTCGCTGTTGCGGCTGTATTCCTGCGCCACGTTTTTCTCCAGGGAGTCGTCGGTGCCGAAGCAGTCCACCTGGATCGAATGATCCACCACCAGTTCCGTGGGGACCAGCGGGTTGACCCGCGCGGGGTCCTTGCCCAAGGCGTTCACCGCATCGCGCATGGCGGCCAGGTCCACAACCGCCGGCACGCCGGTAAAGTCCTGCATGAGCACGCGTGCAGGGTGGTAGGGTATTTCAACCGGCGATGCATAGGTCTTTTGCCAGCGGACGATATTGGCCAGGTCCGCTTCCGTGACCACCCGACCGTCTAGCTTTCGCAGCAGGTTCTCCACCAGGATCTTGATGGAAAAGGGCAGTTTCTCAACGGATGCTCCGGTGTCGGCGGCAAACTGATTGAAATCAAAAAAAGTAATGGTTTTACCATCGACGTGGAGCGCCTTCGAATAATCCGTGTTTTTCATGACAAGGTCCTTTTCGGGGTTGAATTGAACTAGAAAATGATCGAATGAACAAATAAGGTACGAATGGTACCGAACGAATTGTTTTGGAAATGGGGGACCGCTAACGATTGGTCAGGCATTTCTAAACTAAAGAAAATCGATTGGCAGGGCAAGAAAAAAAGGCAAAACATGACCGTTAAGAAAAAACAGATCATCGAATGCGACGTCACCGATGTGGCCTTTGGAGGGAAGGGGCTGGCCAAGATCGACGGCTTTGCCGTATTCATCGATCAGACTGTCACCGGTGACCGGGTGGCCGCCCGTATCATCAGAAAAAAGCGCAACTTCGCCGAAGCCGTGGTTCAGGAGCTGCTGACACCATCGCCCTTGCGTGTAGATCCGCCATGCCCTTACAGCGGATATTGCGGTGGCTGCAAGTGGCAGTTCATCGACTACCCGCACCAGCTGGAGTTGAAACGCCGCCACGTCGCCGAATCGTTGGAACACATCGCACGGATGGGCGGAACACCCGTTCACCCGACGCTGCCGTCCGACACGATTTTCGGGTACCGCAATAAAATGGAGTTTTCCTGCTCGGACAGGCGCTGGCTGATGCCCCATGAGATGGGCGGCGATGCGGATATCAGCTTCGCACTGGGGCTGCATGTGCCCGGCACTTTTCATAAGGTGTTGGATACCCGGGCATGCCTGCTGCAACCGCAAGCGGGAAACCGCATCCTGGATGCCGTGCGCACCTACATGCGTGCGTCGGACCGGCCGGTTTATGGGCTTCGCAGCCATAAAGGCTTCTGGCGGTTTCTCATGCTGCGGCACTCGGTGGCCCATGACCAGTGGATGGTCAACATCCTAACGGCCAGCGAGGACCGCGACGCGGTCATGCCATTGACCGACCGGATCATTGACGGGTTTCCCGAAGTGGTCTGCGTGGTCAACAACATCACGGCCAGGCGTTCGGGCGTGGCCATTGGGGAGCAGGAAATCCACCTGGCCGGCAAACCGGTGTTGACGGACCGGATCGGCGGATTCGAGTTCGAGATTTCAGCCAACTCCTTTTTCCAAACCAACACTCGCGGGGCGCAAAAACTATACGAAACCGTTGGTCGATATGCTTCTCTCAAGGGACACGAGAGGGTCTTGGATCTATATTGCGGCACCGGCACCATCGCCATCTGCCTGGCCAAACAGGCCGGCGAAGTGATCGGCCTGGAACTGGTTGAGAGCGCCGTGGGTGACGCCCGCAAGAATTGTCGCCTGAATGGCATCGACAACTGCCGATTTATCCTTGGTGACATCAAGGATACCTTGGAAACCATCGATACGGCGCCGGATCTGTTGGTGATCGATCCCCCACGCGCCGGCATGCACAAGGATGTGGTCAAACAGGTGCTCAGGCTGGGGTCGGAGAAAATTGTCTACGTGTCCTGCAACCCGGCCACCCTGGCAAGGGACATACTGGAACTCAAGGATGCCTATGATGTTGAAGAAGTCCAGCCGGTAGACATGTTTCCGCACACCTTTCACATCGAATCGGTGGCCCGCCTGATAAAAAAAAAGAGGGATTGAAATGATGGGTGATTGGCCTCCATCCGATTGGAAAAGAGTTGTTAATTCACGTTAACTGCGTTAATGAATTCGACGGTAATTATTCATTGTGCAGGAGCCCAACCATGTCGACGTTTCAGAAGCTACGCAAAGAAGCGCGCGAAACACGCAAAAACCTCAGCAGTGTCTTTACCACAGGAAAAATTCCAGATCGCCTGCGTGAAATACCCGGGCAGGTTGCGTCTACTCCGACCTGAAAAACAATGCGCTGATACAGGTCCAGAACGATCACAGGATCCCTTAATGACCGTCGACCGCTGGATACTGCTCGTGTCGATTACGCTGGCAGCCATGGCCTGCTCGCCAAAGCCCCTGATGGTGCGCCAGATCGCCGATTGGGTGGATCACGGGATGACTGCCTATGAGCGTGATGACGATTGGGAACTGGTGGAAAAGGCCTTCCCGGCCAATATTAAACTGCTTGAAACCGTGCTGGCAAACTCACCCGAGGATCGTCAAATGCTGACGATGTTGTCTCGGATGTATGCCAGCTATTCCTTCGGATTTGTGGAAACCCGACTTGATGAGACGATTTATCTTGTCGATCCTTCGGACAGCAGGGCAAAGGAGATGGCGTTATTGAAAGATCGCGTGAATCGATGCTATGAAAAAGGCGTCGGTTATGCCCTGATGGCGTTGGACAAAAGTGCACCAGGTGCGACGGCGGCATTCCAAAAGGTCAGCACCCTCGCGCCCTATCTACAAAACCTGGGCAGTGGGGAAGTGGCCCCGCTCTTCTGGTACGGATTCAATCTAGGCGCCTGGGTCAATCGCAACCTCGATTCTGTCCGGGCCGTATCCCAGGCTCATGTGGCCCGCAAGGTCATGGAACGGGTGCTCGAACTGGATCCCGCCTATAATCATGGGGGCGCGCATCTATTCCTGCTGGCCTATTTCGGCTCCCGATCGCCCATCCTGGGAGGAAGCCAGGAAAAGGCCCTTGACCATTATCAACAAGTCAAAACGATCGCCGGGGACAATTATCTTTTGCCGGATCTTTTTTGGGGTCGCTTCTGCCTACATCAACAACAGGACCGGGAGGGGTTTATCGACATGATGCAGCGCATCGTCGACCATCCCGCCGGCGAGGATGAGGTGGCTTTGTACAATGCCATTGCCGGACGTCGGGCGGCTGCTTATCTGGCCGCCGTGGATACCCTGTTCGAATAAGCCGTGCACATTCACTTGACCCATTGAGGCTTAAAACCAATACAACCCATTCAACCAATGAAATCAATGAAACCAATTGTCACGCTGCTCGCCATGGCTTCCCTGGCGGTGTGCGCTTTTCCCTGTGTTGGGATAGCAGGGCCGACCGAGATAAAAATTGCCGTGGTGATGCCCGAGGGCAGCACGTGGACCAATACCCTGCATGAATTGGCCGATGCAACCCTAAAAGAGACCGGCGGCGATGTGGCAATTAAAATTTATGCCGGCGGGGTCAGCGGTGACGAGGTGGATGTCCTCAGAAAGATGCGCGTCAACCGCCTCCATGCCGGTGGATTCTCCGGGGTGGGGTTGGGGCTTGTCCTGCCGGAGATACGGGTTTTCGAAGCGCCTCTGCTGTTTAACACCTATGCGGAGATCGATTACGTCAAGCAACAGATGTACGATGACTTCGCCGGCCGATTTGAAGAAAAGGGGTATGTCCTGCTGGGGTTTGCCGAAGCCGGATTTGTTTATTTTTTTTCAAAGCAGCGCATCGACACGATGGACCGCCTGCAGCAAACCCGGATGTGGGTCTGGAAAGGAGATCGGGTGGCCGAAAAATTTCTGGATGCCTTCGGGGTGCAGGGCTACCCCCTCCAGCTTGCGGATGTGAATACCGGACTGGAGACAGGGATGATCGATTCGTATTATTCTCCGCCGCTTGCATCGGTTGCCTTCCAGTGGTACGCGAGGGTGCATTACATGCTCGATTTGCCCATGGTCAACGCTACCGGCGCCCTGTTGATGAACAAACGAACCTTTTACGAGCTGGCCCCCGAAAATCGGGAAATCGTCAGCCGGCTGGTCAGGCAATACGCTGCAAGACTGGTCCAGTTGACCCGCAAGGACAACGCCGAAGCGCTTCAGGTGCTCAGCGAAGCGGGTATTACGCTGATCCCGCCCGCACCTGAACAAACTGCTTCGTTCAACCGAAACGCCGAAAAGAACTACGAGATGAGCATACCTTCCCTTTACTCAAAGGAGCTGTTCGATCAGGTTCGTGGATTGATCGCGGAATATCGGGATCAGGTAAAATGAAAATATGATCAAAGGCATCAAACGCGTGGACGATGCGCTGGCGCTTTTCGAAAAAAGCGTCATCGTGTTTTGCTTTTCGATGCTGGTTTGTTTTATCGTTTTCAACATCCTTTCACGCAATCTCTTTCATCTGCCATCCCATAAAATTTTTGAGGCCGGCCCTAATCTGGTGCTTTGGCTGGCCCTGCTGGGCGCATCGCTGGCCCTGAAGCGGCAGCGGCACATTCGGCTCGAACTGGTCCTGCGCTATTGCAGCGGCCGCATCCGATGGTGGGCTGCTGTGGCGGTGAATCTGTTTGGCGCCCTGGTGATGGGGGTCCTTCTGGTCGCCTCCTTTGAATTCGTCAACAATGAAATGGTCATGTTCGGCGGCTGGGGCCGGTTGTCGATGATCTTTCCTTTTTTCTTTAGCGCGGCTGCCTTTCGCTACCTGGCCGCGCTGCTCAACGGATTTTTGACCAGGCCAACTGCAGACGCCACCCAACGGGCCAAGCCGGCCCGATGAATCCACTCACCTTTGCCATCGTTGCCATTCTGGTCCTGGCGCTGCTGGAAACGCCCTTATTTACCGTTATTGCCGCCCTGTCCATTGCCTGTCTCTACTGGGTTGACCAGGATTGGCTGGCGCTTCAGACCATTCTGATTGAAATGAACCGTCTGGGGGCCATGCCCGTGTTGGTGGCGCTTCCGCTGTTCACCTTTGTGGGCTGCCTGCTCACCGAGACGCGGTCGCCGCAGCGCATCATGCATTTCATTGAAGCGCTCATGGGATGGTTGCCCGGCGGACTGGCCATGGCGGCCCTGTGTTCCTGCGCTTTTTTCACCGCCCTGACCGGTGCCAGCGGCGTGACCATTGTGGCGCTGGGCAGCATCCTTTATCCGGTGCTGCGCGATAAAGGATATGGCGATCGGTTTAGCCTGGGCCTGTTGACCACCTCGGGGAGCCTGGGGCTGCTTTTCCCGCCGAGCCTGCCCGTTATCCTTTACGGAGTCGTTGCGCAGGTGGACATCGGCAAGATTTTCAAAGCGGCACTCGTCCCGGGCCTGCTTCTCATCGGGTCGCTTTGCATCTACGCCTTTTTCAATCAACTGGCAGCCGGCCGGCGGCGGCGCGTCCACAGCACCATTGCCTTTAAACGGGTCAAAGCAGCTTTTTTGGACGGTATCTGGGACTGGCCGGTGATCGGCATCATTCTGGTGGGCGTGTATGGCGGGTTTTTCACCATCGCAGAGGTGTCTGCCGTCGTGCTGATCTATGTGGTCGTGGTGGAGTGCTTCGTCCTGAAAGAGGTCTCCTTTTTCAAGACGCTGCCGTCGATTGTCGTAGAAAGTTCAGTGCTGTCCGGCGCCATTATCGTCATCCTGGGGGTTGCGCTGGGGTTTACCGGTTTTTTGGTGGATCAACAGATTCCCAATCGGATCCTCGAATGGTTGACCGCGTTGAGCGACAGCAAACTGCTTTTTCTGGCCGGATTGAACCTGTTTCTGCTGGCGGTTGGCTGCATCATGGATATTTTTTCCGCCATCGTTATCGTGGTGCCCATTATCGTTCCCATTGCCCTTTCATACGGCGTCGATCCCATCCACCTGTGTGTCATTTTTCTGGTGAACTTGGAGATTGGCTACTCCACACCGCCGGTGGGCATCAACCTGTTCATTTCCAGTCTGAAATTCGAAAAACCGGTGACGCTGCTCTATCGGGCGTCCTTGCCGTACTTGTTGATTCTTTTGGCGGTGCTGATTGTCATCACCTATTTTCCATGGCTAAGCCTGTTTTTAATTTAACCCCAAAGGGTGTCCGTTGCCCCCACCTTGTTTTTATCCGGTTGGACCACGGGAGTTTGAAGCATGAACATGCCCGACGATCTTGACAAAAGCCGCACCCAGCTGAAAAAAGAGGCCACAGCGCGCCAGAAGATTGGGGAAAAACTGGTTTTGCTTTCGGACGACCAGCTGGGCCGGATGAGTCTGCCCACGCGTTTACTGGAAGCCATCCAGACTGTGCGAGCGATAAAATCCCATGGGGCCCGGCGGCGTCAAATGCAGTATATAGGCTCGCTGATGCGCAGGGTGGATGCCGAACCGATCGAACAGGCACGCTTAGCGATCGAACAGGGCGCCCATGGGCAGGCCAAAGCCTTCCATCGGATCGAAGCCTGGCGGGACCAACTGGTTGACGGGGACGATGAGGTCTTGCGCGACATTCTGGACACCTTTCCGGATGCGGATCGCCGTCGCCTGGGGCAGTTGGTGCGCAGCGCCCGCAAAGAAAAGGAAAAAAACGCGCCACCGAAATCCGCCCGCAATCTGTTTCGTTATCTTAAAATGTTGGCTGCTGGGAGGTGACTTCAGACCGTTGTTAAAACGCGCCTATCTGGCATTTTGAAATTTTGACCTTCATGGCTTCGCAGGCCGATGATACTTCCAGCCTCGTCAGGCTCATTTTTTTTGCCAGATCCCAGGCCGCAAGGCAGGTGATGCAGTCGCCATCCATGGCTTTGCGGATAGCGGTCTTGAGCGGTTTTGTCACCATGACTGCCGGTTTTACCACCTTCTTCTTTTTCAGATCATAACCGAACAGCCCCAGTTGGCACCGGCGGATTCGTTTTTCCAGCAGGTCGATGTTGATGCCCACCACCTTCGGGGAGCAGGCCTGTTTTTTGGCAATGGCATGGGCTGCCACACAGGTGATGCGCCCCTCTTTTTCTTTGCCGGCGATGGCGGCGGCAATGGCCTTGTCGATTTTTGCGCCGGGATGTTTGGCTGCATAGTGTCCGGCATCTTCGTGTGCCATGGAAAACCCCTTTTCGGATAGTTGGTGATTGATCGCTAGCCATGGCCCAACGCGGTCGTGTGTTCAGCCTGTGCTCTGGGCCATCTCTTTTCAGCGGTGACTACTTTAGCGCTTGTTTTTGATTCCGGCAAGCACCCACTTGAGACTCCACCCGACCACCACCGGTCCGATTCCCACCGCGGCGAAGGGCATGAGGTTCTGCTGCCAGGGCTTGAAGTAAAACACACAGGCAATCGGCCACAGCACAGATAGGATGACGGCCAGGCGAAGTGCCCAGGAAAGCTCGAGGGGAGCACGGCGCAGGGCAACTTTCTGAGGGGCCGGCCGGGGGTTCATCATCCGGGGAACCAGAAATATCCCCGAAATGATCACTACGATAATCAGAATTTCCTGTATTCCTGAAAACATGGGGGCCTTCACCGGTTCATGCTGACGAGTGGGTTGCAAGGGCATTTTGTGTAGCATAATCTAGGGGGTTAGGCAAACAATTGACGTTTTGCGCCACCTCTCGATACTATCATAGAGACGCGCACGGTTTCCGTTTACCAACGCCTGGTACCCTGAAAGATTGAACCAATGGCCATCCAGTGGCTGCGGCAAAAGCCGCAGCAGATGACAGAATCCGCAAAAAACCGGCCCACACCCTTGGCGCTGCGGGCTGGGGACCGGCTGAATGGCAAGTTATAGAATGATTTTCAGTCGAAAAGTGTCAATTGACCCGTTTTAGGCGTTGGCATTGCCTCGGGGACCATTGCAGGCTGACCCGGGGCCGGCGCCTCCGGCATTTCATAGGCAACCTGGTACTGGTTGTTGGCGGTTTCCTGAATGGCCACGGGCAGCGGAATCATCAGTTCGACTTCCTGACGGGTGATTACCGGGAATCCGTAGACCGGGTTGGTGTGTTTGATGGGTTTGCCTGCCGCCTGACGGTTGCGCACGAATTCCAGGTGATCGTCGAACCGCTCACCGATGCGGCGGCGACCCTGTTCGATCGCCGGTTGGCATCCTTGGTCAATCAACGGCTGGAAG
>JAGTUY010000144.1 GCA_018224455.1 Desulfosarcina sp. | reverse complement strand
TTTTTTCACGATTCGACCAATAGGTATCCTTTGTGAGCATTTTTTTTCCGCCTATGATGCATTCATTTTTTCAAGTGACGCGTTTAGTTTTTCGGTGAGTTTTTTCGGGTCCGACGTTGCGGCCTTTGTTACCAGAAACACATTCCTGCGGTGGTCGGGATTTTTTTCAAAATATTTTGCGATGGCTAATTCGTTTTTGCCCCAAAAAGCCCGGCCACCTTGAGATCGGCAAACACGTATCTTCGGTTTTTAAAAAATATAGGTTTGGATTCATCGGTCATCCCGCCGAGAGCAGCACCTCGTCGTTCTCAAAGGCCTGGCGGCGGACGCTGGAGAACATATCCAGCAGCTTGGGCACGCTGAGTTTGGCTTTGTCCGCACCGGCGACGTCGATGATTATTTCACCGGCATCCATCATGAGCAGCCGGCTTCCGTAGGCGATGGCATGGTTCATGTTGTGCGTGATCATCATCGTGGTCAGGCGGTGTTCGTCAATGAACCGGGTGGTCAAATCCATCACGATGGCCGCGTTGCTCGGATCCAGAGCCGCGGTGTGCTCGTCCAGCAGCGCGATATCCGGATTGGAGAGCACCATCATCAACAGGGTCAATGCTTGGCGCTGACCGCCGGACAGGGTGCTGATGTTCTCTTTCATCCGCAATTCCAGACCCATCTTCAAGTTCACCAGCTGGCTTTTGAAATAGGTCCGCATTTTGCGGTTGAGGCTGATGACCGGCCATTTGAACCCCTTTTTGTAGGTGATCATCATGTTGTCCTCCAGGGTCATGTTGGAGGCGGTACCCGCCAGCGGATCCTGGAAAATGCGGCCCATGGCTACGGCTCGCTTGTACTCCGGGTGGTCGGTGACATCTTCCCCGTTGATGAAAACCCTGCCGGATGTGGGCGGCAGGTTGCCGGAAATCAGGTTGAACAGGGTGGTTTTTCCAGCACCGTTGCTGCCGATGATGGTGACGAATTCACCGGCGCCCACGGTCAGGTTCAGGTCCCGGATCACCGTCTTGGCGTTGGGGGTGCCCGCGTGAAAGGTGCAGTTGAGGCCCTGGAGACGGATCATGCGGCGGTTCCGAGCTTCCCGCGAATGCGGCGGTAGTTGGTCACGGCCAGGGAGGCGATAATCAGGATACCGGCGATCAGCTTGAGGTCGTTGGGGGTCATGTTGATATAGTAGCCGTAAAATCTGCCCAGGTACATGATCGCCTTGAACAGGATCGCACCCAGAATCACCCGCAGGGTGAGCATGCCGATGCGGTTGGACTTGATGATGAACTCGCCCAGCATCACCGAAGCCAACCCGGACACCACAATCCCCTGCCCCAGGTTTACGTCGGCAAAGCCCTGGTACTGGGCGGCGAAGGCACCGGACAGCGCCACCAGCCCGTTGGAAAGGCCCACTCCGATGAGCTTGAGGGTGGCCGGGTTCACCCCCTGGACCTTGACCATCTGCTCGTTGTTGCCCATTGCGCCGAACACCAGCCCCATGTCCGTATGAAAGAACACGTCCAGGGCAAACTTGATGGCCAGGACGACCAGGACGAAAAAGATCAGCGATGCCCAATCCGCAGGGACCAGGCCCTGGACTGCGGCGGTGATGTGGGTGATGATCGTATCCACGCGCAGAAGGGGCAGGTTGGCCCGGTTGCCCAGGATGCGGATGTTCACCGAATAGAGCATGGTCATGGTGAGAATACCGGCCAGCAGATGGGGCACCTTGAGCCGATTGTGGATGGCCGCGGTAACGAATCCGGCCAGCACGCCGCCGCAGAAAGCCAGCAACAGTCCGGTCAGCGGGTGCATCCCGCCGGTCAGCGAGGTGGCCATAATCACCGCGCCCATGGGGAAGCTGCCGTCCACGGTCAGGTCAGGGAAATCGAGAATGCGGAAGGTGAAAAACACCCCCAATGCCATAATCGCGTAAATCAGCCCTTCGACAAAAATTCCTTCAAGCATGTTTGATAACTATTTCTTGATCAGCTTGCCGTCCTCGATGATCGTATTGGCTTTGGCGATGACATCCTCCGGGAAGGTCAAGCCCAGTTCGTCGGCCACATCCAGATTGATCAACAGATCCACGTCCGACGCATCAGTCATGAAAATGGTGGGGATGCTTTCGGGCTTTTCCCCCTTGAGGACACGGACCACTAAACGGCCGGTGGCCTTGCCCATCTTGTAGTAGTCGAAACCCCAGGCGGCAAGCACCGGGGTCGTTTCGGCGCTGCTGGGGTCGGC
This sequence comes from Desulfosarcina sp., assembly GCA_018224455.1. Classification (GTDB taxonomy): domain Bacteria; phylum Desulfobacterota; class Desulfobacteria; order Desulfobacterales; family Desulfosarcinaceae; genus Desulfosarcina. Next base: position 805 of record JAGTUY010000144.1, on the reverse strand, counting down.
CGACATAACCGGGATATCATACTTTTTGGCCACGCTGGTCACGGCGGCCAGGGCTGACACCACGGTGTTGTCGTTGGAGATGTAGATGCCGTCCACCCGGCCGGCAATGGCTTGAACGGCTTGTTTCACCTCGGCGGAATTGGATACGGTGGTTTCGACAAACTTGATGCCCATCTCCTCGCACACCTGTCGGGCGATGGTGGCCAGGCTGACGGCGTTGGCTTCGCTGCTGGCGTAGACGTGTCCGAGCGTCTGAATGGGCTTAATGCGATTGAGCAGTTCGATCTGTGCTCTCACCGGGGTCATGTCTGAAATGCCGGTCACATTTTTCTCGCCTTTCTCCGTCGACCCGACCAACCCTGCGCCAACCGGATCGGTAACCGCACTGTAGATCACCGGGCGGTCTTTGAGTGCATTGACCAGCGCCTGGGCGGTAGGCGTGGCGATGCCGACGGCCAGGGTCACATTCTGTGACTTGAACTTCTGGGCGATGGACGAAGCGGTCGACATTTCACCGTTGGCATTTTGCGGGTCGAACCGCGCATCGGGGTACTGGGACTTGACCACTTCCTGGATTCCCTGTTCAATGGCGTCAAGGGCTGGGTGGGAAACAATTTTAGATATGCCGATGAGGATCGGATCAGACGCAGCAGCCGGTGCAGCCTGGACCATTGCTGTGATCACAAACATGGCGATCAAGGCACGATAAAGCTTTTTCATAAACTTTTTCCTTTCCTTTCCACAGGATTTTTTTTATGTTCTGCCATATAGAAACGTTTACGGCCGCCCTTTAAGTATATAGGCG
>JAGTUY010000143.1 GCA_018224455.1 Desulfosarcina sp. | reverse complement strand
CCGTGCCGTCCACAAAAAACTTGTGGCTGTAACCCTGGTAGGCCAGTTCGGACAGGTGATCGTAGACCAGGCTGGGCACATAGGCAAACAGTTCCTCGCCGGTTGAGGCTCTGAGGCCGTGCAGCATACCGTCGTTGGCCCCGATGTAAACCATGCCGTCGAAATAAACCGGTGCCGAATGCACGACATCACCCAAGGGATGGTTGCGATTGCGCAGGGTACCGCCATGGTCGACGCTGTTGGATACATCACCGCGAATATAGTTAACAATTTCTGCCGCCGTTCCCAACCCGCTGGCTTCCAGTTGGGTTGCCTGGGCGGTGGAGAGGCTGCCGGCATCGAAAAGAATGCCCGCGGTGCCATCGTGAGAAAGGATATGGCGGACGTTCCAGGCGGGCACGGAATCGCTGGCCTGCCATAGGGGAGAGCCCACATTGCCGGTGGTCAGGTCCAGCGGCAGGGCCGACACATCGCCATACCAGTTGGCCGTGTTGTAGGTCCCCTGGTAGATCACCGAGCCGACCTGGCGCTGGATGGAGTTGGTGGCCAGAGCCGCCGCCGATCCCAGCCGGCTGTCGATGTCATTGCCCAGGGCTTCGAGGGCGGCAAGCAATTCCGCGTTGTTGTTGGCGGCGATAAACTGGCCGCGCCCGTTGACCGCGGCATGGAACATATCGTCAATTCTTCCCGAATCCGAGCCGGTGTCCGGCCAGGGATCGGGGCAGACGCCAGCGGGCAAGCCACAGGTCGGGTAGAGCGCCGTGTCCAGGCTGCCGGTAACCCCGAAGGCGATGGTAAACGTCACCATGTGCTGGTGGTCGGCCGGGTCCACGTTGGTGACCGGTACGTCGTTGGCCAGGTTGGTGTTGAGGTCCCTCTCGAAATAGTACATGGCCACGTCCGCCAGGGTATCGCCTGTGCCGTCGGCAAAGGGAGGGCCGTCAAAAGCCGTGTTGTTGTCGCTGTCGGCATCGCCGATACTGGGGCTGCTGCCGTTATAGAACCCATCGGTAAAGATGATGGTGAAGGCCTGCTGGCAGGTGCCGCCCTTGTCGGCGTTGAAAAAGGGGTAGGTCGCGCTGCTGGTTTGACTGGCGAAGGTGCTCGGCTTCAGATAATTGCCCTGAAAAAACTGGCCGGCATTTTTCAGTCCATTGCGCAAGGGAGTTCCTTGGGCACTGATGGTCAGGCCGTACAGGGTCGTCAGCAGTGAAGCGGAGTCATCGTAGAGCACGTTGTCCAGATTCACCCGTACCGGCAGGACAGGTTGGGCCAGTTTTCCATTGATCGAGATGATGCCCACATACACCCCGTCCATGGTGCTGATCGATTTGGCGATGGCGTTTATGGCCGTCAGTTCCCGCCGCCGGTAAAAGGAATACCAGTTGGCAAAATTCTGGATTTCCTCGGTAAATGTCCGGCCGGTGACGATTCCCGCGGCCGCCGCAGCCGCATCGGTCAGGCGCACCAGTTTATCCGCGGTGACCACTTCCCGGTTGTCGGTGGGATCCACCAGGTTGACCTGGTAGTATTCGATCACGCCGCCCAGCAGGTTGACCAGATAGGTCCCGCCGGCGTTTTGTACAAAGTAGTGGCGCCGGGCGACATCGCTGATGGTGATGTTCTGGGGCACGAACTGCACAGCGTCGGCGCAAAGACCGCTGAGACCTGTGGATATCGCTCTCAGGTTCACAGTGATGGTTCCGGTAGCATCGGGTTGCACACCCGCATCGGAGATCTTCACCCATGTGTTCCACAGCCCGGCTGATCCTTTTTGATCTACGCCGGGCGCTGGGGTTGAATCGGTAGTCAACCCGACGATATCATAGTAGACATTGGCTTCACGCATCTCATCACCGTTGAGCCACCTGGCTTCGACGTCGTAGGTGACCGCAGGATCCAGGCCGGTGGCTACCCATTGGGCCGCATGAAGGTCGACAGGATCGGTAGCATAGCGATAGTTTCCATTCCACCCGCCGGTACCGTCGGCCCAGGTGCCTACGAAAGGCTCCCCATAGCCCGGATCGGCATTGTCGACGACCACGCCCACACTATTCCAATCATGCCACAGATCCGTCTCCGTCATGTCCAGGGTGCTGCCGGCGTTCATGGGATGGGAGCGGGGATCGTCGATGTCGGCATTGCCGAAGGTGGGCCAGGGCGTGTACTCGGTCCCGGGGTCATAATACATTCCGTTGTACCCCGACCACTGGGACATCCACATCATGCGGTCGGCGGCATTGTCTTCCAGGTTGGGTGCATTGTAGACATCATCGCCGGGGTTGGAAAAAACATAATAATACCCTTTAAACAGGCCATCGGATTCTCCGGGTGATCCCGGCGGCGTCATGAAAGACCAGTCCATGGAGCCCGAGTCGTCGAGGACAAACATGATCAGACCCGGGGCCGCCTGCTCCAGGGCGTCCAGGGGGATATCGGCCAGGTCGATGCATGATGCCGCATTGACGCTGCTGCCGGCCATCAATACGGCCAAACAAGCGCCGATGACCAGAATGAACCGTTTCAGCCCATGCTTTTTTTTGCTGCTGATGGTGGATGGTTTCATACCTGACCTGCCTTTCGATATTGTGTGGGTTTACCGGCACCCCTGTTTGGTTTCAACGCGCAACCATTTCCGATAAACGAATAACCTACCATTGTCTTCTGAGACCGAGCTCCATGCGCAGCATGCCGTTGCCGTTGTCCGCGCCGCCGCCGTCTACGGAGACATACTCCCCGAGAACCCGGCCGGCATGCCAGATGGCTGGACCGCCTACCACCAAGCTCGAACTGCCCCCGCTGGGGTAGACGACCGGCCTCCAGCCGACAACGGCACAGCGCAAACCGCCGTTGGCAGCCTCGCCCCGGTTGGCCAGGGTAGCGATCACATTATTGCCGAATTCGTCCTCATTACCATTAATTGAATTGTTGGCATTCAATACCGTGCTGGCATCACCCCTGTTGTACCAGGCACCGGTGGTCCAGGCATCGGTGCGGTTGTTGATCCAGTCGGTATTGGAGATGTCCGGATCGAAGTTGTCCGGGTCGTTGTCGGGAATCTGCATGAACCTTTGCAGGCCCAGCATGAGGGCCGATTCCACCAAATTGACGTTTTCTTTGTGGATGCCGACGTTGCGGATAATAAAATTTTCGGTGACGACCGTGTCGGAGGAAGTAATTGCGATCACCATCATCACGGCCATGATCATCAGGGCCAGGACCATCACGGAGCCGTCCTGGTTGGCGATGGGGCCGGGACGATGGCCCTGCGAATCGCCGGCAGCCGGGGTAGACAGTGTTATTTGATCGGTTTGGCAAATCATATTAAAAAGCCTCATTGATGGTAAAAAGAGGGTCATTTCGCTCACAGGCGTCGGGTTTAGGGAACGCCCGTGGCCCACCATACCTTGAAAAATTCCACTTGAGCCAGGGGGGTCAGCGGGTTGCCGCCCGGCCGCATGGCCACCATGGTAATCCGTTTTTGGACCGTGTAATTGCCCACCGGCACGCCAGGCAACGCCGTTTCGTCCTGCAGCCCGATGGCCTCGTCATCGTCCACCGTCCATTGGATGATGTAGCGGCCATCAGGAGAGACGACGCCGCGCGGTCCGCCGAACCCGCCTTCGTCCAAGGCGGCCGGGTGGGTCTGGGCAACCACATTGTCATAAAAAGGCAGCTG
>JAGTUY010000142.1 GCA_018224455.1 Desulfosarcina sp. | reverse complement strand
GAAAAGGGCCATGGTGTCAATCTGGGTCTTGTCGCCGATCCAGATTCCGATACCTGCCATGGTAAAAATTTTTGTGTGGCCCTTGACCCGGCGACCAAAAGCCTTTACTCAACGAACGGAACCAATCGTTGCCAGAGGAGTGAACATGCGAAAGCCTACCCTTACCGCCTCCTATATATTCTTTTATCTGCTTTTTTCAGAAGATACCTGGCGCATTGCCGCCGGTTTTGTCTGCGCCCTTTTTTTAGCCCCCTTGCTGACCCAGGGGCGGAACCTGAGTCAGGGCGGTGAAGTGATGGTCTGGCTGATGATTCTGGCCATCGGCTGGTCGGTGACGGCCTGGCCGGCCAAAAAGATCACCGCTGCATTGCAGCGGGCAGTTAAGCGGGCCGCCAAGTAGTGTTTATGTTATTCCGGCGCTTGTTTACGATTGGCTCTACCCGATCCACGGCGAGGGTTGCGGCGCCCCAATTTTCTTCCACCTTTCCCGCCAGCAGATAGGGCCGATTCCGGTCTAGCATGTGACAGAAGCGGCGGTATGCCCCGGGAAAAAAAGTGGTCTCAACGATACCGGTTTCATCCTCGAAAGTGAGAAATTCCATTGGATCTCCGTGACGGGTGTGTACCACCTTGCCGGTGACCAGCCAGGCGGCCAGCCGAACCCGCCGACCCGTCAGGCCTGGAATGTGGCTGGCCTTCACGGTGTGCATCTTGTTGATCAGATTGGCAAACAGGGTGATGGGGTGTTGGCTGCACAGAAAACCCAGAACGGCGAATTCCCGGCGAAGGTGTGTCGTGGGGTCCTCCGGCGGGAATGCGGGCGGTAAAATGGCAGCCCCGCTGCCCTGCCGGGTTGCGAACAGATTGGCCTGGCCCGTTGACCGCCGTTGATCCGCTTTCCACCGGGCCAGGGTCCACAGCAATTGGGTTCGCGGCTGCCCGCTGGCCAGTCTATCCAAGGCGCCGCAGTTGATCAGGGCCCGGATCTCGTCTTCATGTGGCTGCACGCGATCCAGAAAATCGGTCATGTCTTTGAAATCGGACGTCTGCCTGCATCCCACGATTTTCTGCATGGTATGTTGGCCCAATCTGCCAACCGACATCAGGCCGACATGCAGATGCCGCCCCCCGCCTGTCCAGCGGATCAGACTGGTGTTGACGTCCGGCGGATCAAGGACCAGTCCCATGCGCCGGGCCTCGGAGACGTAGGCAAAAGTGCTGTAAAAGCCCCCCTGGTTGCTGATGACCCCGGCCATGAATTCGGCCGGGTGATGGGTCTTGAGAAAGGCCGCCTGGAACGACACCCGGGCGTAGGAGGCGCTGTGGGGCTTGCAGAAGGAGTATCCGGAAAAGCTCATCATCATCTGCCATACGGTGCCGGCCTGATCCGGGGATACGCCCCGGGCGGCGGCGCCGGTCATGAAGCGGTCATGGAAATCGGCCAGCTGCCGCTGCCGGTCTTTTTTGGCGATAATTTTTCGCAGGCCGTCGGCCTCGGCATTGGAGAATCCGGCCAGGGCTTCGGTCGCCCGGGAGACGTCCTCCTGGTAGACCATGATGCCGAAGGTTTCGTCCAGTACGTCTGCCAGCAGGGGGTGGATGGGGTCCCAACTGCCGCCGTGCAGGCGTCGGAGATATTCTTGGATATAGGCATTGGCCGCCGGCCGGATGATTGAAGAGTGGATTACCAGGTGGTCGAAGTCACCGTTGCCGGCTTTCTGGTGCAGCAGTCGCATGGCCGGGCTCTCGATGTAAAAACAGCCCATGGTGTGGCCCCGGGCCACGGTGTCCCGGGTGGCCGGATCGTCCTCAGGTTCCCAGCGGTTTTCGTCGAAGGCGATGCCGTTGGATCTTACGTTGGCCAGCGCATCCCGGATCACTCCCAGGCTCCGGTTGCCCAGAAGATCAATTTTCACCAGGCCGGCGTCCTCGGCGCCGTCTTTGTCCCACTGGATGATGGGGACCCCTTTGGGGGCGTTTTCGATGGGGACATAGCTGTGGATGGAATCCGGGGTTATCACGACGCCGCCGGGGTGGACGGAGAGGTGACGCGGGACGCCGATGATTCGCTGCGCCAGGGCCATGATCTGCGGCCAGGGGTGAACGAAATCCAGGTTGCGGGTTGCCGGGCGCTGCCGCAGGTTTTTCAGCAACCCCGCATCCAGCTCGTCCCGCTGCCAGAACCAGGGCAGGCGCCGGGTGATTTTGCCGATCTCGCCATCGGGTATACCGAAAATCTTGGCCGTCTCCCGCAGGGCCATGCGGGGTTGGAACAGAATATGGCTGGCCACCATGGCGGCACAGCCGGCAAAGCGGGCGAGCACGCCGTCGATGACTGTGTCTCGTTCGTCCCAGGCAAAATCGACGTCGATGTCCGGTGGGTCGGTTCGTCCGGGGTTGAGGAATCGGCCGAAGTACAGGTTGTGCTTCACCGGGCAGACGTTGGTGATGTTCAGGCAGTAGGCCACCAGGGAGGCGGCGGCCGATCCCCGGCCGCAGGTGCGCGGACTTTGTGACACGATTTTTTGTACCACCAGGAAATAGGCCGAGAAATTCATGCGGGCGATGACGGCCAGCTCGTGTTCCAGTCTCTCCACCACGGCCTCGCCCAGTTCCTTCCCGTATCGATTCCGGGCACCGGCATAGGCGGCACGTCGCAGGCAATCATCGGCGTTGCGCCCCCCGCTGTCTTCCCACGGCGGCATGACCCAGCCGAACGATGGGCCGGTGAAGGTCAGCATTTCGGCAAGTTTGCAGGTGTTGTCCTAGGCTTCCGGGCAATGAATGAACCGCCGGTGATATTCCGTGGCCGGTGCCAGCCAGGCGTCTTGCGGGGCCGTGTCGGTCGGGCCGAGCCGGGAAAGGGTTGTGTTGCCGGCGATGGCCCGCAACAGGTGGTGGACGGCGAGTCCGTCCGGCTCCAGAAAGAAGCTGCCCGGTGTGGCCACCAGTGGGACGTTCAGGCGTCGGGCCGTCTGCACCAGGGGATGGAAAGGGGATGGGGGACGCCGGGGCAGGGCCGCTGCCGTGTGGACCCCGGCCCGGTGCCAGGCCGTCAGCAGGCCGGCGTGGCTGACCAGTACCAGCAGGCCGGCGGCCAGAGGGGGCAGACTGGTGGACAGATCGAATGCCGGGTCCCGGTGGCGCCGGGTGATCAACCGGCACAGGTTGGCGTAACCGGCCGCGTCTTTAACCAGGCAGACGGCGCGGCCTTGCCTGTTCGGATCGGTGATTTCCGCCCCCACGATGGGGGTGAGTCCTTCCTCATGGCAGGCGCTGACAAATTTTAACACGCCGTAGAGGTTGTCCGTGTCGGTGAGGGCTATGCGGTCGTACCCCATGCGCCGGGCCGCCCGGCAGATCGCTGCCGGCGAATCGGTGCCCCACATGAGGGAATAGTGGGATCGGATGGTGAGGGGAATCATGATCGGAATTCCGAATTAAGGGATTAGGGAATTGGTGGAGCGGCTTCCAGCCGCGATCGGTTTTCTGTCATCTCACTTCAGTCATTTGTGCGGTTAATTCCCAAATGCTTCAATTCCCCAATTCGGAATTTCGTCTTACGCCGCCAGCGTCCGTCCCATGGCCAATGCATCGGTGCCGAAGCGTCGGCGGATCCGGTCCATGGCCGCCACCAGCCGGTCCTGTCTTTCCGCCATTCGGCGTTCCGGTTCGAACAACAGACGCTGGG
>JAGTUY010000141.1 GCA_018224455.1 Desulfosarcina sp. | reverse complement strand
CTATCCACGTTAGATGGAGAGATTTTCGCTTTTCATAGTCAGCACAGCCACCGGCCTTGGGCCGGTTTAAACGGGAATGAAACTATGCCATTTTGGCTAAGTTTCATAAGAGAACCCGGAACCCCCATGCCAATGCTTGACAAGCCCCCATCATTTCTGTACTAACGCGGCTAGCTGGAGAAACCACATTTCGGTGCCAGCCCGCCTGAAGACAATCATTGACAGTGGGTGCGAACCACATCCGCATCAAACGAAAAAGAACGGCATCCGACGATTGCCCGGGAATACCAACCCCTGGCCAGAATACGTGGCCGTCGGCATCGCGGAGCGATGGGTATTTTAATGATCCTGTGTAACTGAACGGGAAACAGAAAGGAGAAGTTTAATGAACATCTTGTTTTTTGGCCCCAACGGCAGCGGCAAAGGTACACAAGGCGCAATCCTGAAAGACAAGTACAACACCCCTCACATCGAATCCGGGGCGATCTTTCGGGATAACATCGGCAAGGGCACCGAACTGGGTGCCAAGGCAAAAGCCTACATCGACAAAGGCGACCTGGTCCCGGATGAGATCACCATCCCCATGATCCTCGACCGGCTGCAGCAGAGCGACTGCAAGAAAGGCTGGCTGCTGGACGGATTCCCCCGCAACAAAAACCAGGCCATCAAACTGGATGAAGCCCTTAAGAAAGCCGGCATGGCCCTGGACATTGTCGTCGAGATTTTGCTGGACCGCGAAATCGCCAAGAACCGCATCATGGGGCGCCGCCTGTGTGTGAACGACAACAACCACCCCAACAACATTTACATCGATGCCATCAAGCCCGATGGGGACAAGTGCCGGGTTTGCGGCGGCGAGCTGAAGACCAGAGACGACGATCAGGACGAAGCGGCCATCAACAAACGCCATAACATTTACTATGACACCACCGTAGGGACCCTGGCATCGGCTTATTACTTCAGGGATCTGGCCGCAAAGGGCGGATTCATGAAGTACATCACCTTGGACGGCGCCCCCAGCGTAAAGGACGTGACCGCCGAACTGGTCTCCAAACTGGATTAAGCGTAAACTCGGGGAAACGGTCGTGGCTTCAGCGCTTCCCCGTTTCAGTTCCGGTATCCCCGCCGACGGTCCCCCGATCCGATCAGCAGGTACCCGGCGGTTTACCCTGTCTGACAAGAATATTTTTGTTGAAAATAGCATTTATAACTGATAACGGTCACGTTTTAAAAATTTTTGAAATAACCATCACGGTTGAGGGCCATGCCGATTTGTCTACGCGATGGGAAAAAAAGGGGGTTGAGCCAGTTTGAAAGCAATTGAAGTCAAAGTCTTCGACAACGATCTCGAAAAAGCCATGCGGATTCTGAAGAAAAAAATTCAGAACGATGGCCTGTTCAAACGCTTGAAGCTGAAAAAAAGCTACGAGAAACCGAGCGAGTTCCGTCGTCGCAAAGAACGTGAGGCCCTGCGCAGACAGCGCATCGCTGTTGCAAGAAGCAGGAGATACCGTTAGCGACACCCGTTTGACGACATGACCCGGCAGGGAGCAAAACCCTGCCGGGTTTTTGTTTGGTAAGGAATCGCCGCCATGCCAACCAGCGCCTACACCGAATGCCTCGATGCCATGTACCGCATGAGGCGATTCGGCATCGTCCTCGGCCTGTCGACCATCACCAACATCCTCGCCGGCCTGGGCAATCCCCAGCACGCCTTTTCGGCCATCCACATCGCCGGTACCAATGGCAAAGGATCGATCGCTTCCGCCCTGGCAACGATCCTGCAGATAGCCGGATACAGGGTCGGACTTTACACCTCACCCCACTTGATCCGGTTCAACGAACGAATCTGCGTCGACGGCTCGCCCATTTCCGACAACGCGGTGGTGACGTCTTGGGAGGCAGTCAAATCCGTCCACCAGGGCGATCGGGAACCGACCTTTTTCGAGTTTTCCACGGCCATGGCCTTTTATGAATTCGCCCGACGAAAGGTCGACTGCGCCGTTATCGAAACCGGCATGGGCGGGCGGATGGATGCCACCAATGTCGTCCGACCGACGGTGAGCATCATCACCAACATCTCTCTGGAACACAAAACCTACCTCGGCGACACCATCGCGGCGATTACTGGAGAAAAAGCCGGCATCATCAAACCCGGCGTACCGGTGGTCACCGGCGTGACCCAGAAACGCGCCAAGGCCGTCATCGAGGAGGTCGCCGCCGATCGATCGGCCCCCCTATACATGAAGGGCAGGGATTTCCGTGTACGGCGCACCGACGATGACCGGTTTTCCTATTTTGGCGTGGATCACCGCTGGACAGGCATGCGCACCGGCCTCATGGGCAGCCATCAGTTGGACAACGCATCACTGACCCTGGCTGCCTGTGAACTGATCATGCGCGGTCAAACCCGCCTCGCCAAAGACCACATTCAGTCCGGCCTGGCACAAAACCGCTGGCCGGGCCGCCTGGAACTGGTTTCCCAGAAACCCTACGTGATTCTGGACGGGGCGCACAACCTCATGGCCGCCAGGCGCCTGGGGCGCTTTCTACAGGACACGCTTGCCGGCCGGCGCATCACCATGGTGGCCGGCATCCTGGATGACAAGCCCTACGAGGCGATCATCAAGGATCTGGTTGCCCCCTGCGCCCGCCTGATCATCACCCGGCCCAAGATCGACCGTTCGCTGCCCCCCGAAACACTCGAGGCTGCGGCAAAGCCCCTGATTTCAGACATTCAGATCATCCCGAATGTGGGAGACGCCGTTCGCTACGCCATCGCCACCTCCAGGCCCGAGGACGCGGTCTGCGTCGCCGGCTCCCTGTACGTGGTAGGTGAAGCCAAAGCAGCACTTGAGAAATCGGGGGGGGCGTTGTTCCAGATCTAAAACAGCCTTGACTTGTTCAAGCTGATACTCTATTTTTGCCGACACATTCGCGCCCGTAGCTCAGTGGATAGAGCACCAGCCTCCGGAGCTGGGGGTCGTTGGTTCGATACCAACCGGGCGCGCCACAATGAAAACAGGGACTTACAACCAAAT
>JAGTUY010000140.1 GCA_018224455.1 Desulfosarcina sp. | reverse complement strand
GGGCGTTGGTTAGTTTTGTCTCGTTCAGGGCCATATCCCCGCGCAAAATTGCAAACACCAGCAAGGGCTCGCTACCCTCCAGCAGCTCTGCCATGAAGAACACGGCTTTGGCGGTTTTTGATGCCGGAATGCTCAGGTATTCAGTCAGGTCTGCAATGGTCTTCACATCCGGGGTGGCGATTTTTTCCAGCGGTTTCAGGTCCTCCGCTTCTGGCTCGGGTTTCTTGAAATCCGCCACCTGGCGGTTGGCGGCGTAATCGCACTGGGTGCAGAACATCAGGGTGTCTTCCCCGGCCGGGGTCAGGTACATATATTCATGCGCCTCTTTGCCGCCCATCATGCCTGTATCCGACCCGACCGCTCGCACAGGCAGGCCGCAGCGGTTGAAGATTCGGAAGTAAGCGTCGTAATGCGCCTGGTATTGTGTGTCGAGGCCTTCCCAATCCCGGTCCAGGCTGTAGCTGTCGAGCATGGTGAATTCACGCACGCGGATCAGCCCGGCGCGCGGGCGCGGGTCATCGCGGAACTTGGTCTGGATGTGATAGATCATCTGGGGCAGTTGCCGGTAGGATTGGATCTCCCGCCGGGCCAGATCGGCCACGACTTCTTCATGGGTCATCGCCAGAACCATGTCGTGGCCGCTGCGGTCCTTGAAGCGAGCCATCTCTGCCCCGATCTGCGACCAGCGCCCTGTCTCCTGCCAGACGTCAGCAGGGTGGACGACGGGCATGGTGAGTTCCTGCCCGCCGATGGCATCAATTTCTTCGCGCATGATGGCTTCAATGCGGTTCATGGCGCGCCGCCCCAGTGGCAGATAGGAGAAGATCCCCGCACCTAACTGGCGGATGAATCCGGCCCTGAGCAGGAGGGCGTGGCTGGCGATCTCGGCTTCTGCGGGATCTTCACGCAGGGTGGTGCTGAACATTTGGGTCATGCGCATGGGTTAGGCCTCGTTTTCATTGATTGATTGATCTTCTTCTGTTTCCTCTTCTTCTGGCTGTGGGAGGTCTGGCAGGGAGACTTCGTCTTCCATGGTGACCTTGCCGCGCAAAAACGCGCCTTCCTCCGTAGAGAAAGACTGTGTGGTTACATCACCGTAAACCCTGCCGGTGGACCGGATTTCCAGTTTTTTGGTGAGGATGCCCCCGTTGACCGCGCCGGCTACGATCACCGTGTCTGCTTCGAAAGTTTTGCAGGTCACGCGTCCGGTCTCACCCACGATCACCAGGCCGCGCACGGCGATCTCCCCTTCCAGTGTTCCCTCAATGCGCACCCCGCCCTTGCCGCGCAGGTCGCCTTTCCAGTTGATGCCCGGCCCGAGCACGGTGGTGACGCGCTCAGGGGAGGCGCTGGCGGTAAATGTTTTTTCAGGTTTATTTTTGCCAAATAGCATGCGATTGGCCTTTCTGGTCTATTCTCTGGTAATAAATATTTGAGCGGTCAATACCTGGGCGGCCAGATCGTTCCTGCCGGGACGATCCCGCCATCAGGTACGTCAGCTTTGACGGTTGCGCCGTTGCCTATTCGTGCGCATTCACCCACCCGAACATTCAGGTTGATGGTGGCCCGCATCCCGATCAAGGCCCGTGCCGCCACCACCACACCGCCGGCCAGGGTGGCCCCCGGCGAGAGGTTGACGTAAGGTCCCAATTCGACATTGTGAGAGACGATGACCCCCGTGTTGACAATGCAGCCAAACCCGACCCGGGCTTGTGTGCCAATGTAGGCGAAGGGGAAGACCTGGCAGCCATCTTCAAGCGCGGCGCTCTTTTCGATCCATGCGGTGGGATGGGTGACGCTTGGAACGTGAAAATTTGCCTGGCGAAGTTGCTCGTAGACCGACAGCCGGGATTCAAGGTCCCCGACCCCGCCCACGCCGTTAACCGCCAGGCGCAGGCCTTCACCAGCCAGGGATTCGAGAGTATTGCCGCCCCCCAGGATGGGCAGCCCAAAGACCCGATCATCCGGCGGGTAGCCGTCATCCACAAACCCGATGATCTCGTATCGGTCCAGTTCCCGGATCAGGGCGACCAGCGAGCGGCCGTGACCGCCCGCGCCATACACGATCAGGCGATTCTCTTCCGCTGGGATGGGTGAAGTTGTTTTTCCTTCCGAGAGGCGGGCTGCGACCATCTGGCGGGTGATCAGGGGCCCCTGGGGAAAGGCCTTCAGGTCCAGCCCGTGCTGGCGCGCCAGGTCCCGGGCGGGGGAGGTGATCCGCAGCCCTTCCGGATTGTCCTTTGCCTGCGGGAGGTCATTCTCCTCCGGCGCCCAGGGCGGCAGGGCGGGATCCTGCGCATCGGGTGAATCGCCGATATAGCCCAAAACATCTCCAGCGCTCAGGGTGTCGCCTTCCGAATAGCGCAAGCCGACCAGGAACCCCTCAGATTCCGCCCGGATTTCACCGGTGGACTTGGTGGTCTCGACCAGCGCGATCACCTGGTCTTGTGTAAGCGGTTCGCCTTCGGAAACCATGAGTGAAGCCAGCAGGGCCTCCGGTTC
>JAGTUY010000139.1 GCA_018224455.1 Desulfosarcina sp. | reverse complement strand
CTTTTTCCAACACAGCCGAAATCACCTGCATGGCGATGGCGGCGGCTTCCACGGTGTGTTGTCGGCACTTGACGACCACTAAACCACCCGGCACACCAGCCCCTTGAGGTAGCTGCCCTCGGGGAAATTCAAGGCCGTCGGGTGATCCGGTGACTGGTTCAGCCAATGTAGAATCAACGCATGGCGGCCGGCATCCAGCGCGGCGTCGGCCACGATTTTCTGAAACAGGTCGCGCCCCATCAGGCCGGAGCAGGAGAAGGTGAACAGGGTGCCGCCGGGCCGAAGCAGTTCAAAAGCCAGCCGGTTGATGTCTTTATACCCCCGGCTGGCCCGCATCAAATCGCTTTTGGCGTTAACAAATTTGGGAGGATCGAGCACAATCACATCGAAGCTCCGATCGTCGGCGCGGTAGCGGCGAAGCAGGCTGAACACGTCGCCGATCACGTGGTCAACCCGTGCGCTGTCCAGGCCGTTAAGCGCCACATGGGTGCGGGCCAGGTCCAGGGCGGATGCCGAGGAGTCGATGTTGACCACATGGGCTGCACCGGCCCTGAGAGCCGCCACGGCGAACCCGCCGGTGTAGGCGAAGGCGTTGAGCATGTCGGCGCCCTTCGCATAGACAGCCACGCAGGCCCGGTTATCCCGCTGATCCAGGTAAAATCCGGTTTTATGTCCGCCTTTGACGTCGACCCGGTAGCGACAGCCGTTCTCCCGGATGTCGACCTGGTCGGGCGGTTCCGCTCCGGAGAGGCGGCCGGTGGCCGGGACCAAGCCCTCTTTTTTACGGATATCCACATCCGAGCGCTCGTAGATCCCGATCAGGTTGGGTACGAGATGGTCGAGGCATTCAACAATGATCGATTTCCAGCGCTCGGTTCCAGCGCTGAGAAACTGGCAGACCACCCAGCAGTCGTAGCGGTCGACAATCAGTCCGGGCAATCCGTCCGACTCCCCGGCGACGAGGCGGTTGGCATTGGTGTCAGTGTCCGCCAGCAGCTGCCGTCGAAGGTCCAATGCCCGTTGCAGGCGCTTATCGAAAAATCCGGTGTCGATCGCTTGCGCCTGATCAAATGACCAGGCGCGCACGCGGATCTGGGACTGGGGTGAATAAGCCCCCCGGGTCAGCCAGCGCCCGTCAGCGGTGAGCACGTCCACGGTATCTCCCGGCCGGGGCTGCCCGTCAGTCCGGGCGATGGCCCCGGAGAACACCCATGGGTGGCGGTTGAGCAGCGATTTCTCCCGTTTGGGCTTCAGGATGATGGATGCTGGCTGGCAAGTTTCAGGTATGTTTATCATGTTTGCCATTGTTTTTCCGATCGTTAATTGGCCCAATGGCACAGGCGGCCAGGGTTCACGTGGCTGCCCAGAACCCAACCGGAAACGCCGCATGGGGCAGTTGTCTTTGGGTGCAGCATTCATTGAAACGACCTGCACCCATTTACCGGTTCGATCTTTCCCTTGAACCCTCGACCCCTCGAATCCTTGAACCCTTTTTTCCACTTGTACACTGATCCACCAGGACCATGATGGATCGATAGGGGATGCCGCTGTGATGGGACAGCCCGATTTCGCAGGTTCGGCTGTTGGCGTAGCCGGCCGTGCAGCCGGCAACAGCCGATTTCAAGCCGGAAAGGGCGGCGGTGTTGAGTTCCGGCACGTTGAACCCCCGGTCTCCGGCAAATCCGCAGCATTCGATGCCGTAGGGGACCACCACGGTTTCGGCGCAGGCGTTGGCCACGGCCATGAAGGCGTTGTCCAGCCCCATTTTCCGTGCACTGCAGGTGATGTGCAGGGCCACCGTATCTCCGGTTCGGGTGACGGTCAGCCGATCGAGCAGGTGGGTGGCGGTAAATTCCACCGGCTCAAAGAGGGTCAACCGCGGCCCGAATGTGCGCCGCATGCGTTCCAGGCATGGGCTGGTATCGCACAGCACGGGCAGGCGCCCGTTGTCGGAGGCCGCCAGCAACGCCTTTTCCAACGCGTCGGATTTGCGGTCGGCCTGGTCGAAGAACCCCTTGCTTTCGAAGGGCAGGCCGCAGCACAGCCCCTCCATTGGTTTGGGATAGATCACCCGGTAGCCGGCCCGTTGCAGCACCCGTTCCGTGACCACATGCAGCGGGTCGACCAGCGGGTCGCCGGCGGCGGGTCCCATGGTCCGGCTAACACAGGCCGGAAAATAGACCACCGCCCGTTCTCCCTTGCTCGTGGACCGGCCCCGTGGAGGCGCTGCCGCTGTGGGCAGGCAGGGCAGCCAGGCCGGCAGACGGTTGCCGGACAGTCGTCTCAGTGAACCGGCCAGGCGGTTCATGATTTCGGTGCCGACCATGCGTTGCAGCCCGTCGGCGGCATTGAGCGCGGCCCGGATGCCTATGGTCAGCGGGCCGAAATGATCGGCAGCCAGGTCGGCCAGCCACTGGTAGGGCCGGCCTTTGACCATACGCGAGCGAAAGGTTTTGGTGAATTTTCCGGTGTCCACCTCCACGGGGCAGCCCACCCCGCACAGGCCGTCCGCAGCGCAGGTGGCTTCACCTTGCCAAATGTATCCCCTTTTCAGTTCAGCCAGCCGGGACGCATCGTCGCCGGAGGCAGTGAGCCGGGCGATTTCCCGCTGGATCACAATGCGTTGGCGGGGGGTCAGGCTCAGGTTGCGCGACGGGCAGTGGCACTCGCAGAAACCGCACTCCATGCACGCATCGATCAGCGGATCGGCCGGCGGCAGGGGCTTGAGATTCTCCAGGTGAACCGCCGGGTTGGGATTGAGAATGACACCGGGATTGAGCAGGCCTTTGGGATCGAAGATGGCCTTGATCTCCTGCATCAGCCCATAGGCATTGCCGCCCCACTCCTTTTCGACATAAGGGGCCATGTTGCGGCCGGTGCCGTGCTCGGCCTTGAGCGACCCGTCGTAGACATCCACCACCATGTGCGCGATGTCGTCCATGAAGCGGGCGTAACGGTCCAGTTCGGCCGAATGCGCGAAATTGGGTGAAAAGACGAAATGCAGGTTGCCGGCCAGGGCGTGACCGAAGATGATGGCCTCCCGGTAACCGTGCTTGTCGAACAGGGCCTGCAGGTCTAAAGTGGCCGGGGCCAGGCTGTGGATGGGAAAGGCCACATCCTCGATGAGCACTGTGGTGCCCGGGTCCCGCACGGCGCCCACGGAGGGCAGCAGTCCCTTGCGGACCTTCCACAGGTTGTCACTCTGGCCGGCGTGGTCCGTAAAAACCGCCGGAAAGACCAGGTCAGTCCCCTCCAATCGCCATTCGTGGGTCCGGCCGCCATTGGCGTTGCGCATGGCCACCCGTTTCTCCAATGCGTCGGCAATGGCCTGGACGTGGGTCGACAGGGTGGCAAAATCAGCCGCCTGGGTTTCCACCAGCAGAGCGGTGGTGGTGGGGGAGACGCCACGAATCATGGCCGGCATGCCCACCTTTCCCTCGACACTGCCCAGGGAGGCCCGGTCCATCAATTCAGCGGCGGCCACGGGCAGGGCCTGCATGCGTTCAGCCGTCCGACAGGCCCCCTCGATCTGCGGGAACATCATCAGGGCCGTGGCTTTAAAGGGTGGCGAGGCCACTGTCCGGTAGACGATGTGGGAGATAAAGGCCAATGTCCCCTCGGAGCCGATCATCAGGTGGGTGATGATGTCGAAGGGATCGATATAGTCCACCAGGGCGTTGAGGCTGTAGCCGGTGGTGTTTTTGATTTTGAATTTGTTGCGGATCCGTTCGGCCAGGGGCGTGTCGGCCTTGACCCGCCGGGCCAGTTCGTCCAGTCGGGCCAGCATGCGGCCGTGGGTTGCGGTGAAGGCCTTTCGGCTGCCGTTATCGCCGGTATCCAGAATGGTGCCATCCGCCAGCACGATACGTATGCTGTCCACGGTCTGGTAGCTGTTCTGGGCGGTGCCGCAGCACATGCCCGAGGCGTTGTTGGCGGCAATGCCGCCGACCATGGCAGCGTTGATCGACGCCGGGTCCGGGCCGATTTTGCGTCCATAAGGGGCCAGAATGCCATTGGCCCGGGCACCGATGATGCCCGGCTGGAGCCGGATTTTCCGACCCCTTTCGAGGACCTCCCACTGCTGCCATGATTCGCCGGCCACCAGCAGGACCGAATCGCTGATGGCCTGGCCGGACAGGCTGGTGCCTGCGGCCCGGAAGGTGACCGGGATTTTTTGCTCACCGGATTGCCGGAGGATTCTGGATACCTCGGCCTCGGTGTCCGCGCGGACCACGATCTTGGGAATCAGCCGATAGAAGCTGGCGTCGGTGCCGTAGGCCAGGGTCCGCAGAGGGTCCGTGGCCATACGCGATTCGGGGATGAACGACTTCAGGTCGTTGTAAAACGGGCGGTATGCGGCGTTGAGCATGCGTGTTGTCTCCTGGTGCGCAGCGCTTGACTGACACGGTTGGTTGGTGCCCATCCGTAAACGGTTATTTTTCCCGGTACCTGGGCTAAGTGAAATCTAATTCACGGGACGTGGTTTGGCAAACATTGAATGATGGCCGCCTCAAAGGCAGAAGTAAGGAAGGGGTTGCCCCGCCCTTTTATTTCAGTCTGATTTAGTATAATGGCAACCCAACAGGATCTGCCACCGAATGGTTTGTTTGGCTGCAAACGAGGGGCTGGAAGACGCGATGATCGAAGATGACCGGATATGAAAAAAAACCAAGTGCGCCCAAAAGGAGAGAAGATGGACCCGTACCTCAACGATCGCAAGGCTGTCGTCGATTGCTGCCAGTGGCTGTGGCGGCAAGGCTATTTCGGATCCCTGCTCGGCGCCGGGGGCAACGTGTCCGTGCGTGTCTCCGGTGAACCGGCGCTGGTGGTCACCCCGTCGGGGAAGCCTTACATGCAGCTGACTGCGGAAGAGATTTGTGTGGTGGATTTCGACCTGAACCGCATCGACGGCGACCTGGCACCCTCCATCGAAACGGCCATGCACGTGGGCATCTACCAGAGCCGTGCGGACGTGGGCGCCGTGGTCCACACCCACCAGGCTTACGCCAGCGTTTTCGCCCTGATCAACCAGCCCATCCCGGCCCTTTTTGACGAGGTGGCCCTGGCCATCGGCGAGACCGTGGACGTGGTGCCCTACGCCTTTTCCGGCACCCCGGAACTGGCGCAAAACGTCAGGCAGACTGTGGGCAACGGCTGCGACTGTTTTGTCATGCAGAACCACGGCGCGCTGAGCCTGGGAAAGACCCTGGAGCACGCGCGGAAGCACG
>JAGTUY010000138.1 GCA_018224455.1 Desulfosarcina sp. | reverse complement strand
TGGGGGGGGCGCGAAATCACACAATCAGACGCCGATCATGGTACCGGTTGCCGCGCATCAGGCACCGGTGAATCGGTTTCCGCTTACGAGCATGCCGCGCGGTCAAGGGGAGCGATCATCCAATTCGTGGCATTCCAATTGAACTAAGGAGGAGACCATGCGACACGTCACCCTGCTGACCATCGACGCGACAATCACCTGCTGCTGGGGTGTTGCTGCTCGCCTTTTTCAACGGGTTGGCCGGCCTGCTTGGGGCGCCTCGGGCCGCCCATGGTTTTTACCCCAACATACTCGGTGGGGTTCTTTTCTGGATCGGCATTGCCCTGCTTATGGAAAGGCGCAATAAAGCGGGCATCGGCATTGACCTGGGACTCGGTGGAGCGATTGCCATCAACCTGTGCGGCGGTCTGGTGCTTTGCGGCTGGCTCGTCTTCGGCGACCTGTCGCTGCCGTTGCGCGGCCTGATTTTTTTATGGTTTCTGGTTTTTGTTTCAGAGCTCTGTCCTCAATCCGGCAGATACCCCCCAGCCACCTGTTTGAATTCAGATACCTGCTGTTGTTGCCATTGCGATCCCAATCCCAGTTCTCTTGCCATCAGACGGGCCGTCTCCCCGGCAACCGCCATGCTGGCCGCGGCGTCCAGGATCAGGGAGCGGGTGCGACGGGCCAGGACATCTTCAAGGGTCAAGGCCATTTCATGGCGAACGGCCCAGACGACCTCCGCCTTGACATAGGGCAGATGGTCGTGCAGTTTTTCTCCCATCGACGGGTCCGCGTCGATAATCCGCCGGATGAAAACCGCATCAGAACCATAGGCGCACAGGAGATCTTCCGGGTCCATGTGCTTCAGCCACCCGTGAATGCGCAGCTTGCGCGTCCGGCATTCGCTTTCCGGCAGCCCGGCGATCAGGGCCGCCTGGTTGACGGTGTCTTCGGCCATCTTGCGGTAAGTGGTCCATTTGCCGCCGGCAATGGTCACCAGACCCGATTGAGATACCGCCAGGTGATGGTCCCGGGAGATGGCGGCGGTCTTTTTACCCTCCCCCTCCCCCACCAGCGGCCGAAGGCCCGCGAACACACAAAGGATGTCCTCACGGGTGGGGTCCTCCAGCATGTATTGGGCGGCATGCTTGAGGATGAACGCAATCTCTTCCTCGAGGGGACGTGGCTCGAGACTGGCTCGATCCACCGGCGTATCGGTCGTTCCCACCAACACCCGGTCGTGCCAGGGAACGGCGAACAGGACCCGACCATCTTCGGTCTGGGGAACCATGATGGCTGTATTTCCCTTGAGGAATCGTTTGTCCAACACCAGGTGGACGCCCTGACTGTGGGTGATGATCGGCGTCGCCGCGGGTTGATCCATGCGCAGGATGTCGTCGGTGAATATTCCCGTTGCATTGACCACCACCCGGGCGCGGACCTCGCGTTCCCCGCCTTCGATGGTGTCCTTGAGCTTTACGCCGTCGATCATTTTCCCCGAGTAGGTCAGGCCGGTCACCTGCATGTAATTGACGGGCACACCGCCGGCGTCCTCGATTGACTGGGCCAGGTTGACGGCAAGTCGGGCATCGTCAAACTGACCGTCATAGTAAATCACGCCGCCGCGCAGCTGGTCCGGCTCCAGGGTTGGAATGCGTTTGAGCGTTTCCGCTTTGGACAGCCACTTGGAGGGACCCAGGCCCAGCCGGCCGGCCAACAGGTCGTACACCTTGAGTCCGACACCGTAAAAAGGGCCGTCCCACCACTCGTAGTTGGGCACGATAAAGGCCTGGTTCCGGACCAGATGCGGTGCGTTCTGCATCAGCAATCCCCGCTCGTGAAGGGCTTCGAGAACCAGAGAGATATTGCCCTGCTGCAGGTAGCGAACGCCCCCGTGAACCAGTTTGGTACTCCGGCTGGAGGTACCCTTGGCAAAGTCGTGCTGTTCCACCAGCAGAGTCTTGTATCCCCTTGACGCCGCATCCAGCGCGCACCCCAGGCCGGTGGCCCCGCCGCCGATCACCAGGACATCCCAGTACCCGTCGTAGCTGTTGATGGTTTCTATGGATTTATTCCGATTCATGAAATTTCCTCGTTGTTATTGACGTGTCTTTTTCAGAACTACGAACACTCCTCGTTTTTCATGGAGCAGGCGGAAAGCACCTGATCCGGATGGGAGCGGTCGCGATAAACGGTGATACCCTTGAGGTTCATGTCGGCAGCATCCAGAAAGAGGGTGCGAATCTCCGCTGCCGTGATGGATTCGGGCAGGTTAACCGTTTTGGAAACGGCATTGTCCGTATATTTTTGGAAAGCGGCCTGGATCTTCAGGTGCCAGTGCGGGGAGACATCCCAGGCGGTCTGAAAGATGCGCTTGTCTATCTCGCGCCCTTCCTTGCGGTAGCGTGCATAAATGGGATGCACATCCGCGTAGATCTGATCCACGATCCTACGCTGGACTTCAAAGGAGAAAACGGGTTCGACACTGCTGCTTACCCCGGCCAGAATGCTGATGGTGCCAGTGGGCGCCACGGTGGTCAGGGTGGCATTGCGCCGCCGTTTCACCCCCCTGGCCGGAAACACGCTCTGCTGAAAAGCGGGAAAATTTCCCCGCCTGGCCGCCAGCTCGGCCGACGCAGCCTCGGCATACTGCTGGATCCGGGACATGATCTCTCCGGCCAGGGCCAACGCCCGCTCACTCTGGTAGGAGACGCCGAGCAGGATCAGCATGTCGGCGAAGCCCATGACCCCCAGCCCGATCTTGCGGTTCATCCGACTCCCTTCCCCGGTACGGGGTATCGGGTGGCGGTTCACCTCCACCACGTTGTCCAGAAAATGCACCGCCAGGTGCACCAGCGACTCCAGTTTGCCGCAGTCAATACCGTTGCCGTCGATGACCCGGGTCAGGTTGATGGAGCCCAGCGTGCAGGACTCGTAGGGCAGCAACGGCTGCTCACCGCATGGGTTGGTGGCCTCCAGGGACCCCATTTTGGGGGTGGGATTGGCCCGGTTGATGCGGTCAATGAACAGGATGCCGGGATCACCGGTTTCCCAGGCGCTTTGCGCCATTCGGCCGAGCAGGCCGGCCGCCGGCACCCGGGCCACCTCGGCACCGGTTCGCGGGTGGATCAGCGGGTAATCGCCGCGCTTCTTCACACAATCGATGAAGGGGTCGTCCACAGCCACGGAAAGATTGAAATTGCACAGCTGGCTGCGGTCCCGCTTGGCCTCGACGAAGGCCTCGATATCCGGGTGGCTTACATGCAGCACGCCCATGTTGGCGCCGGGTCTAATGCGGTTGCGGTCGATGAGATGCGTCGCCGCATCGAACAGCTGGATGAACGACACCGGGCCACCGGTCACACCTGATGCGGGGAAAATGGTGTCCCCGGCGGGACGCAGCCGGCTGAAGGAGAATCCGGTTCCGCCGCCGGTATGGTGGATCAGGGCGGCATCCTTGAGGCTCTGGAAGATGGACTCCAGGTGGTCCTCCACCGGCAGCACAAAACAGGCGGCCAGCTGCCCCAGCGGCCGGCCGGCGTTCATCAGGCAGGGGGAATTGGGCAGAAAAGAGAGCGAGGTCATGGCCGCCTCGAAGCGATCGGCCGTTGCCCGCACCGAAGCGCGGGCGTCGAAGAGCCGGTCCGCCTCGGCCACCGCCCGGGCCACCCGCGAAAACACATCCGCCGGCGTCTCGATGGTTTCTCCGCGGTAGTTGCGGGCAAGATAGCGTTTTTTAAATACCTCCCCGGCCAGCGGGGTGAGGTTATCGATGCTCATGGATCCGCCTTTCAAAAACGATTCAAGGCAATTTCATCTGCGATCAGCTACCGGAAACCGCAGGGACACCGGGCGAGATTAGGGGAAGCAGCAGGTAACCGATGTAGATAAAATAAATCAGCATGGCCAACACCCCCTCCCAGCGGTCCATGATGCGCAGACGTCCGGTAAACATGAAGATGAACAGCAGGATGCTGGCGGCCATCATGACGCCCATGTCCACATTGGCCGCCGGATTGAAGGGCAGCGGCCGGATGACCGCACTGACGCCCAATATGAAAAACACATTGAAGATGTTGGAACCGACCACGTTTCCCACTGCGATCTCCACGTCTCCCCGCCTGGCGGCCATGACCGAGGTGGCCAGCTCGGGAAGGGAAGTCCCCAGCGCCACCACCGTCAGCCCCATGACGGCCCGGGGAATGACCAGAAGGTCCCCCAGGACGACGGCGCTGTCCACGATCCAGCGCCCTCCGAACAGCAAGCCGCAAAAGCCGACGATCATTTTCAGGGCAATCCTCGCCGCCTTCTCGGCCGGTGCCGGGCTGACGTCCGGCAGGCCGTCAACCGGTGCGGCGATAGATGCCGTGTAAGCGATGAAGATGCCGAAGAAACCCAACAGCACCAAACCGTCCGACCGGGTGATCGTCGAACGGGCGGCACCGTCGATGTATACGTCACTGGCCAGAACCCACAGCATCAACGCTGCCAACAGGCTGAAAGGAATCTCCTTCCACACGGTCCCTTTGGAAACGGTGAGCGGCCGGACCAGCGCCGATAGCCCCAGAATCAAAAGGATATTGGCGATGTTGCTGCCCACCACGTTGCCCAGGGCGAGATCGGTGTTGCCGCTGATCCCGGCCGAGATGTTGACGAAGAGTTCAGGGGCAGAGGTGCCGAAAGCCACCACGGTCAGGCCGACGGCCATCGGAGAGACATGCATGCCCCGGGCAAGACGTGCGGCACCATCCACGAACAGATCGGCGCCTTTGATCAGAGCGACAAACCCGGCCAGCATCAACAGCAGAGGAATGATCATGTGCGCAAACTGCCTTCAGCCGTTCTTTCGACGCCCCCGGTGCCGCCATGCCCGTGGGCGAATTCCCAACGCTTGTCCAGAAAATAGAGGATCGGCACCGTCATGCGTGAAAAGAGCAGCGAGGCCACCTCGCCGGCCATCAAAGAGATGGCCAGACCCTGAAAAATAGGGTCGAAAAGGATCACCGAGGCCCCCACCACCACGGCGGCTGCCGTGAGCATCATGGGTCGGAAGCGCACCGCCCCGGCATCGATGACGGCCTTATCCAGCGGCGCCCCTTCGGAGAGGCGAAGCTCGATAAAATCTACCAGAATGATTGAATTTCTCACCACGATGCCCGCCCCGGCGATAAAGCCGATCATGGACGTCGCTGTGAAGAAGGCCCCCATGGCCCAGTGGGCCGGCA
Organism: Desulfosarcina sp.; assembly: GCA_018224455.1. Taxonomy (GTDB): domain Bacteria; phylum Desulfobacterota; class Desulfobacteria; order Desulfobacterales; family Desulfosarcinaceae; genus Desulfosarcina. The sequence continues at coordinate 361 of JAGTUY010000138.1, read as the reverse complement.
GGATGCCGATCAGCGAAAAAGGTATGGCCACCATGATCACCACCGGTGTGGAAAAGGACTGGAACCAGCCCACCACCAGCACGAAAATCAACACCAGCACTACGGCAAAGGCCATGCCCAGATCCCGGAAAACCTCGTAGGTGATGTGCCACTCGCCATCCCACTTCATGGCAAAGCGCTGGTCGCTCTCGGGCAGGGCCGCCGTGTGCTGGGCGATGTGGTACCCTTCGGGGAGGGTGATGGCATCGATTTTCTTGCGCAACTCCAGGAGGGCATATACCGGGCTCTCCGTAGCGCCGGCCACATCGGCGATCACGTAAACCACGGGCATAAGGTTCTTGTGGTAGATGCTGCGGTCCAT
>JAGTUY010000137.1 GCA_018224455.1 Desulfosarcina sp. | reverse complement strand
GAGTGAGACAAGCTTGCGCCGCACGTCAGTTCCGGGCCGCAGCCCATGAAAAAGTAGGATCCCGCAGATCGCCCGGAGCCCTTGTCTTTCGACGAGGTCGTGGAAGGCAGCGTGGATTCGCATACATCCAACAGACAAAGGCTAAATTCGTTTAGCCGCTGTCTCAGCGCCAATTTGTTCAGCCAGGTTCACCGACACTGACCGTCACGGATTTGGCGTATTCCGGCATCGGGCCTCATGTATGTCTTCTTCAACCGATTTAAAGACCGGTTCCAAATCATGGTTCGGATCAATTGGCAACCGTTTCAACGATCGACTGCCGATTGTCCATGGTGCAATTCTCGGGTGAACCGTGGTGGGTTTCATGAAATAGGCGCCGTGTATGCGCCCACATACACAGTGTATAAAATGAAACAGCCCAAGGCAATAGAGATGGGGCAACCCAAATCGCCGGGCCGCCGGCCAACTGCGTCCGAAAACACGGCCATGATAAAACGCAACAATATGGAACGGTTGTTGCATTTTTACCTTGAGCTTTATTCATCCAGCGACGACAAGAGGGGGAAAAGGATGCCAGGCACCAACCAGGATAAACGAACCACCGTGTTTGACCGCGAAACCTACGTGAAAATGCTGATCACCATTGCCAGGGCCGATAAACACAATAGCCTGCCGGAGTATCGATTTATCCGCAAGCAGGCCATCCAGCTGGGCGTCAACTACGAGCAGGTTCTAAAGGACACGGACAAGGATTTTGAGATCGGCAGCCAACAAGTGTCCCGCCTGACCGCCCTTCGTGTGCTCAAAGACGCCATCATGATCGCCTCCATGGACGGCAACTTTAGCCTTCCCGAAAAACAAAAACTCTACACCTACGCTGAAAAGCTGGACATTCCCCGAACCGACGTGGACGATTTGGAAACCCTCGTTGAACAGCTCAGGGAACTGGATCAGCGCTGGAAGGACCTGGTTGCCGGCCACCCCGATGAGTGACAGCGGATTTTTTGCACCCCTTTTCGCCTACACAGACCAGGCAGCGGCCTATTGTCGGGCAGGCTTCCAGCAGTTGAGCGGGTGGTATCGCCTTGCGGAGGCCCTGGATCCGTGGTTTTCATTGGCCCTGTTTCTCGTCTGCTCCATGTTCATCATATACCGTCTCAACGTGCTGGAGCGCAAAGGGCTTGAAGGCACCGTGCTGGGCACACTGGTGATGCCCTATGCATCCGGGTTTCCCAACCTGATGTTCGCCTTCTCCCTTGGCCGCCAGGGAGGAAGCGGATCGGTCATCGTCGAAAACTGCATCGTCAACAACGTCACCAACCTGACCCTGCTCATCGGCCTTCCGGCACTGATATGGACCCTCAACATCATCCCTTCGCGGTCAGCCCGGACCGTTCACAAGCCCGTTTCCAAGCTTCAACGCCTGAACACCCTCTCGCTGATTCTGACCCTCGTGGCCCTCTTCTTCTTCACCGGTGCCCTGTGGGCTTTAGGGCGTGACGGTACGTTGGATTTCAGCGACGGTCTGGTTCTAGTGGGAATTTTTCTGTTCTGGCAGGTGCTGCACGTATTCGATGTGCTCAAGTACAACATCCATCAGCGCCGCTCCCTGTCGTGGACCATCCTGGTGGATGGCCTGCTGGTGGTGGCGTTAGGCGCAGGCATTCTCCACGGCATCGACCGTCTGGTGGCCTGGGTCATGGCCCTCGGCCCGGGGTTCATCCTTTACGACCAGCTGGGCATTTTCAGCGGCTGCCTCATGGTGCTGCCCAATGCGGTGCTGGCCGCATACTATGCCTGGGCCGGCCGGGCTGACATCGTCTACAGTTCGCAGGTGGGCGACGGCCATATCTGCATCCCCATGTGCATCGGCCTGTTTGCCCTGTTTTCCGTCGTCCAGGTGCCGCACCAGATGAATATGGGGATCATGGTCATTCTCGGGGCGGGGGTGCTGCATCTCTTCTTTGTCTCGGTCATCGGCCGGCTTCCCCGCATCATGGGCGCCCTGCTGACCATTGCCTACGGGGCCTTCCTCTATACCGGGTTCATGGGATGACCGTCATATTATGACGATACGGTCATCCAGTGAGGATAGCGGGCAGTCCCTGTGCAAATGCCGTGAACCGGCAGGATAACCGAACGATGACGCAACACTTCCCTCGACCGGCGGCCACTCGCGCCGCAAGGAAATCGTTGCAAATGTTCCTGTTTCAGGTATCATAGCTCCGTCAGGCAAAAACAACACACTCAAGGGTTAAAAATATGCAGCGGTCCACGGTCAGTGACAGCATGCTGGGAAACCTCTTCTCTGACCATTGTTATCGGCCGACCCTTAAGTTTTCAGAGGGGACGGTCATCCCTATCCACCATGCAACACCACCTGAGAACCTGCGCGCCAGCGTTTTAACGAGGAGGCAATATGGTTGATTCCCGAAGCTGGGACTGGGATACCGGTGAGAGACATGTTTCTCTGGACTCCTTGAAAAAGAAATACCGATGGGTTGAAGAGCCCTATGCCAGCCCCGATGGCGAAACAGTCGCCGCCATCGTCAACGTGGACGAAGGCGAATTTACCGTCTGCGTCAACGGCGAAGCCTGGGGAGAAACCGTGTTCGATAAAATCTGGCACCTGCGATTCTCACCGGATGGCAGGCTCACCGCCCTGGTTTCTGAATTGGGTGAGTGGACCATGGCCGTTGACGGTGCGGCCTGGGAGAACAAATTCGGCTACATCTGGGAGCCGCGCTTCAGCACCGACGGTACCGCTATCGCCGCCGCGGTGCAGCAGGACATGCGTTATGCCATGGTTTTGAACGGAAAACCCTGGGAGCAGACCTATGCCAACATGACCTATTTTGCCATGAGCCCGGACGGCCGGCACACCGCTGGCGCCGTTCAGGTAGAGGACGCGGACTCGGGCGAAATCCATAAATTCCAGAAGGGCAGCTTCACCGCAGCCTTGGACGGCCAACCGTGGGACATGCGCTTCGTCAACGTTTGGAACCTGGCCCTCAGCCCGGACGGTGCGCACCTGGCCGCTGAGGTTCGACTCAACCTATACGATTATACCATCGCCGTAGATGGCGTGCCATGGGAATCCCGCTACGCCACCGTCTGGGAGCCGGTGTTCAACCCGGTTACCGGAACCGTCGTGGCACCAGTGCGGGAAAAGGGGATGTGGCGGCTGGTCGAAAACGGAAAAAGTCTCTGGGATCGCCGTTTCGTCCAGATCTGGCACCAGATGTTCAGCCACGACGGAAGCCGGCTGGCCGCCATCGTGGCCCCCAAATACGGCCGCTGGACCGTGGCCGTAGACGGCGAACCATGGCCGGCCACCTTCACCCAACTGGTCACCGACGCAACCTTCAGCCCGGACGGCCAGTGCATCGCCGCCCTGGCAAAGGATGAAGAAACCTTCCGTGTGGTGGTGGACGGCATTCCCTGGTCCGATACCTGGGACATGGCCTGGCAGCCGGTCTTCAGCCCGGATGGAAAGGACGTGGCCGCTAAGGTGGAAAAAAAGAACCATTACACCTACACCGTAAACAACCGGGTCTGGTCCGGATCATGCGATGCTGCCTGGGAGCCGGTTTTCAGTCCGGATGGCACGCACCTGATGCTGCGTACCGTCGAAGCGGGCAACTACGTCCGGCGTGTCGTGCCTGTTTCTGATATCGTTGGTTAGTGAGGAGAATTACATGCATACCTTCTACAACTTCGTCAGTGGGCCGCTGGCATGGGTCGCCTTTATTCTCTTTTTCGGGGGCAGTATTTACCGGATAGCCAGCATGCTGAAGCTGGTGGCCGAAAAAGAGCGGTTCATCTTTTCCTATATGAGCTGGCGTTACAGCCTGAGATCCATCCTTCACTGGATCATCCCCTTTGCCACGGTGAACTGGCGGCGCCAGCCCGTGCTCACCGTGGTCACGTTCACCTTTCACCTCTGCCTGCTGGCCACGCCCATTTTCCTGCTCTCCCACGTGGTGCTCTGGGACGAGGCATTCAACGTCAGCTGGTGGACCCTGCCCGACGCCGTCGCCGATGTCATGACGATTATCGTCATCTTGGGGGCTGTTTATTTTCTGGTGAGAAGAGTCACCCAGCCGGAGGTCAAGTTCGTCACGTCGGCCTCGGACTTCGTGATTCTGACCATCGTGGCGGCGCCTTTCATCACCGGCTTTCTGGCCTACCACCAGTGGCTGTCCTATCCACTGATGATGTGTCTGCATGTGCTGGCCGGGGACATTTTGCTGGCGGCCATGCCTTTCACCCGGCTGAGCCACATGCTCTTTTCACCCTTTACCCGGGCGTACATGGGTTCCGAGTTCGGCAAGGTGCGGCACGCCCGTGACTGGTAGGGGCATTGGATTGAACCAACCGGCTGCCGAGGGTTACTTGCATCTGGCGTGAGTTGAAAAGGAGTTCTCAATATGGCGGAACCGTCAAAAAAGGAAGCGACCAAAGTCGTTGACGAAGGCATCGACGTCGGCATCTCCCGGCTTACCGAAGAAAAAATCCAGTCGGTGATCAACAGCGTCATCGACGAGGAAACCGGCGCCCGGCTAAAAACCTATGTCGAAACCTGCGTCCACTGCGGTTTGTGTTCGGAAGCCTGCCACTACTACCTCTCCCACGACAATGATCCGCACTATTCGCCGGTGGGCAAAGTCAAGCAGACCATCTGGGAGATGGTCAAGAAAAAGGGTCGCGTCACTCCGGAATTCATCCGCCAGGCGGCCATCATCGCCCAAACCGAATGCAACCTGTGCAAGCGCTGCGCCCAGTACTGCCCCTTTGGCATCGACATCGCCTATTTGATGAGCGTGGTGCGCCGGATCATCCACCGGCTGGGGGTCACCCCGCTCTATATCCAGGACACCGCCCACAGCCACTCGGTGACCATGAACCAGATGTGGGTCAAGGGCGACGAATGGCCCGACACCCTCCAGTGGCAGGAAGAGGAGGCCCAGGCCGAAATCCCCGACCTGCGCATTCCCCTGGAAAAAGAAGGGGCGGACATCATGTACAGCGTCATCGCCCCGGAGCCCAAGTTCCAGGCCCAGCTGATCTACCAGGCAGCGGTAATCATGCACGTGGCCGGCGTCGACTGGACCATGCCCGCCTCCATGGGGTGGGACAACAGCGACATGGCCATGTTCACCGGAGACAACGAACTCATGGGCCGCCTCAAGCGAACCCATTTCGAAACCGCCGCCCGGCTCAAAGTCAAAAAAATCGTCATGGGCGAGTGCGGTCATGCCTTCCGCTCGGTCTACGACATGGGCAACCGCTGGCTGGGCTGGGCCATGCCACCCTTCACGATCGTGCATGCCATCGAATTCTACCATGACATCATCAAGGAGGGCCGCATCAAGATCGCCAGGAAGTATAAACCCCCCATTACCCTGCACGACCCGTGCAATGTGGTACGCGGCGGCGGGCTGCACGAAAAGGCTCGCTTCGTGGCCCACGCCATTTGCGAAAACGTGATCGAGATGCATCCCAACCGGGAGCATAACTACTGCTGCGGCGCCGGCGGCGGGGTGATCAACACCGGCCCGCCCTTCAAGATGACACGCATTACGGGCAACCGGGTTAAGGCCGAGCAACTATTCGGGGCCAAGACCAAGGGCGCCGAGGTGCTCGTGGCCCCATGCCACAACTGCCACAGCGGTCTGCACGACATCGTGCACCACTATGAAATCGGTCTGGACATCAAGTTCTTTGGGGACATCATCTACGAAGTCATGGAAAAACCCGCATAAGGCCCCGCGCAGGAGCAGGAGGAAATATGAAAACCGTCACGCGGATCGCACTGTCACTGGCGATCGGGATCGTTCTGGCGATCACTTCGGCATGGTCACAGGACGATATGACCATCGTTGACAACGCGGCCTTCGACAACCCCCAGCGCACGCCGTCGGTCTTCGTCCACGATGCGCACAACGAGGCCGCCGGCATCGACGACTGCGCCGAGTGCCATCACGTCTACGAGGACGGCAAGCGGTTGGAAGACGAGTCCTCGGAGGACCAGAGCTGCTCGGAATGCCATGACCTGAAGGGATCCGGCGGCCAGCCGTCGCTGATCAAGGCTTTCCACACCAGCTGTAAAGGCTGTCATCAGGCGCAGAAGAAGGGGCCGATTATGTGTGGGGAGTGCCACATCAAGTAATGTTAACCCAGAAAGGGCATCTTATGCTCCAGACCGGCGTTCTCACGACATTGAAATCCTCGACGTAGCGCTGCTACGCCTCCGGTTGCAACATCGCTGCGGCCTTGGCCTGAACCATAACCTACCCTTTCTGAGTCAACATTGAACGCTGAGTCTATTACGATCCTCATGGTGGAAATTTGTTGGAGCGGCTTCCAGCCGCGAGGAATCTCTTTACCCAGGAACGATTAGGAGAAAGCTTTCATGCCCAAGAAAATTCTCATCATCGACGACGACCCCATTGTGGTCAAATACCTGGAAGCCGTTTTCAGCGACAACGGCTACGAAACCTGCAATGCTTCGAGCACCATGGAAGGCCTGGATGTGGTCCAAAAGGAGAAACCCGACCTGATCACCCTGGACCTGCAGATGCCCGGCGAGTGGGGCCCCCGTTTTTACCGCAAACTGCGCAAGGACAAGGACTTGCGCGACACCCCGGTCATCGTGATCAGCGGCATCGACGGCGACCACGCCATCAAGGACGCCATCGCCTTCGTCAAAAAGCCCTTCGATCCGGAGAAACTGGTGGGGATGGTCAAGAATACGATTGGGTGACGGTGACGGTCTGTCGACAGGGACCACCCGGTTTGACGCAATCACCTGAAGCGAAGGATCAAACCGCTACCGTGGTCCCATGAAGGGGAAGGTTCAACGCATTGCCAGAAATGCCCAGCCGATGATTCCTTGTGATGGTTGCAACGCCAAATCAGCGATGGTGATTTGTGCCGCGTGTATGTGGGATAATGCGGGTTGGCTTTGTGAAGCGTGTGCGCAAACCCATGACTGCGATGAAGATATGTTTCTGCCGGTCGTCAACTCACCCCGAGTCGGCGTTTGCGGCTATACCGGATGGTAGTACCCATGGGGAAAAAACGTTGAAGATGGATGGTAACGGCAAGCGCAGCCCCGCGGCTTGTAACAATGAATAAATTATGATAACGATTACTTGATTTTACCGCACTTATGGCCATGGGGTCTTTTCGGGGTCGAAGGTGATTGAAGGGATTGGCAGCCAGGTGCAACGCCGATGATAGATGACACACCTTATATAATTGTGGACAATCAGAAAATTTCCCCCATCGAACGGTCGCCACGGTCAGGTTCGGCAACCGGCGACCGTCCGATGCATGAGGAACAGACATTCGGTGTTGTCGATCGGGTCACAATTTCCAGAGAAGCCCGCGAAAAATCCCGTCAGCCACCGGACCCAAACGAAGCAGAGCCATCGGCTCTCCACGACCGGTTGAAAACGCCGTCAATCGCCAGCCCTCTGTTGACCTATTCACCGAAACAACGACAGTAATTCATGGCGGATCCCGCCTCTATTTCCGGCAGAAAAAATGCAAATTGAACGGGTCGTTGGGGATCTTTGTCACCGATACCCGACCGAACCCGGCTTGTGCCAGCATTTTTTCCGCCAGTTGCCTCCCCCACATCATCCCCAGACCGGCACCGCCATCCATCAGCCCGACCGGCATGCAGTGCATCAGGCTGACCGCGTACAAAAACGCTCCCATGGGATGGTCCCGGTTGCCCTCCATATCGCTGTCCGCAGCAATATCGATCATGGAAAATGCGCCGTCATCCTTTAATATTTCACGAATGCCGCGGAGCGCATCCAAGGGCCGGGTCTGGTCATGGATGGCATCGAAGGCGGTGATGTAGTCAAAGTTCGCGGACAGGTTGTTGGGGTGGCGCAGTTCGGCAGCGTCGCGCGCTTCGAAACAGACATTGGTCAACCCCTTATCGCAAGCATCGGCCCGGGCTGCATCGAGGACCTCCGTGCTGATGTCGATGCCGGTAAATCGGCTGGCGGGAAAGGCTTCGGCCATCAGGAGGGTGGCGACCCCTTGGGAGCATCCCAGGTCGCAAACCTGGATGCCCCGATGCAGGGCCTGGACCACCCGGCCTTCGTCCACCGATGGCAGGAACGTATCGACAAGCACCTGACGGTGTTTGGCATCGCCCAGTTGCGCCATGAAATCATGAAAGGCCGGATACTGTTCGTATGGGATCCCCGCTCCAGTCAGAAAACCATGAAACACAGGCTCCATGGCGCAGGCCGTAAGCAGGGGGATTTCCTGGGTGTAAACGCCCAGGTTGCCGCTTCCGGCACGGCGCGCAAGCACATCCCCATGGGCTTTAGGCAATAAAAAGCGGGGCTGGCCGTCATCGTCCCGAACCAATTCCACAATGCTCCCGCACACCATCACACCCAACCACTCCTGCACATACCGGTGGTTCAGTCCCGCCGCCCCACAGATTTCATCCACGGTGCATGGCCGATCCTTGGCGTCCATGATGTCGAAAAGGCCGGCACGATAACCTAAGCCCATGGCCAGATTCAAGGATCCATAGTTGAGGACATCCACCATTTTGTCCTGAAAGGTTCTCGCATCATCTTGCATGACTTTTCCTTTCGACCGGTCAGCGGTTCGCATTCTCCCAGGGAATAATGCTCATGCCGCCGGGTTTTTCCACCACCAGCCATCGACGACCGTAAGCCACCACCGGAATCCGGACATCTCCGACGGCAATGACGGTTTCAGGGTCGGGTTTTACCGGCGAACTGAACCCGTTCATCGCGGAAGGTCATCCAGGGCCGCCCGGGCATCGACGATCAGCATGTCGGCACCGCATCGGTCGAACCGGCAAGAACAAGTCAAATGCCCAGTACAGCGGCAATGGCATCGCGCATGCGGACCACCTGGGCGTCTGCACCAGGCTCACGCACCATCAGCGCCGTTGCGATAGCCAGGGCTTTTTGGCGGTCCGCCCGGCAGGGAAGCAGGGCGGGCAGGGCGGCGAGAGCCGCTTCCGGCGCGGATTTTATGACCCCGGACTGTTTTTTGATCATTTCGCTCAAGGTGGAGCCATGAACGTCCATCAGGCGGACATCCCGGCCGGCCAGGCCGTCATAAGCCGCAAGGCTGCGTCTGCGCGTACCGGAACCGGCATGAGCCAGCGCGACCATGATTCTCACCACCGCATCGGCAAAACCACCGTCGTCGGCCCCCGCCAGCCCGCTTGGCCGACATTCGAAAGTTTCGTCGGCGCCACCGGTCGTTTCATCGTTGGCGATCGCCCGCATCCACGGATGGTCGAAAATCGCATAAAACCAGAATTCAATTGCCTGGTCACGACAATCCCGAAAGAGATCCAGGCTTTTGGATATCGTATCAGAAAAAATCTTTTCCAGGGTCAAAAAGGGATTGTCCGGCGATACCGGTCGACGTTGTTTTTTCACCTCGTCGGCAAGATGGACCACCGGTGCCATCCACGGATTCAGGTCGGAGAACCCATAGCGGGAGGTCCGCAGGGGGTGCAGCTGCCTGAGCGTCTCAGCCGTGGCTTCGTTCACCGCCGCCTTCACCCAGGGCCGCACCAGTCTCCGATAAACACGATCGTTGTAGCTGGAAAGCGCCTCGGCCGGCCCAAATGCAATCTGGTCATCGTCACCGTCATCCATGGCCAGGATGTCCGTCATCTCCCGCGCCTCGAATCGGACCTGCCACATGCCGTCGTCATCATCCAAGATCACCATTTCGTATAAGCCGGGAGAGAGGTAATCCATCAGGTCGATACTGGCGATAATCTCGCGATGCTCCTTCCGGGAAACACCGGCAGAGACGAAAATACCCAGATGACCGATGGTGCCGTGGAGCATGTAGACGATGGTCTGCTGCCTGCGTCGGATTTCCTCCACACTGCCCCACTCGGCAGGTATCCAGTTGAGGGCCTGCTGGGGGGGGGTGATGTTGTCACCATGGGAGGCAAAGACCACGATGGGCCCTTTCATGGCCTTCAGGTCCACGCGTTGGTCGTTCATCACCAGTTGCCCCCGCTGGGCCCGGTTGCCCACAAACAGCTGGTCCACGATAAAATGAATCTCTTCGGCCGTGAGCAGGTAATAGCCATTCCACCAGCGCTCGAATTCCAGATAACGGTCAGCTTCCGTGTCCACATTGGCCCACAGGTGATAATGCTTGTTCCACAGGGTGTTGGCCGGATTGAGGTCCTCGAAACCGGCCACCAGGTGGGCACCGTCGAACATACCGTTGCCCAGGTCTCCCCATAAAGATGCCTGCCACGCGCCACCTGTCAGGCCCCCCTTGTAGCGCATGGGATGCTTGCCCTTTACGCCGGCCCAATATGACAGGGGTGCGCCGTTCATTACGATGGGCCCGGTGATGTCGGGCCTCACGGCCCCTAAAAGCGCGGCGGCCCACCCGGCCTGGCAGTTTCCGATAATAGCCGGATTTCCAGTTTGCGGATGGCGGTCCCGGACCGTTTCCACAAACCTGGCCATGGCCAGTTGAACATGATCCAGCGTCTGTCCGGCCAACGGCCGGGTGCTGAATAAAATCACGTACACCGGGTATCCCTGGTCCAGAGCCATTCCGATTTCCGAATCCCGTTTGGCACCGCCGATTCCCGGGCCGTGGCCCGCCCGTGGATCGATGATGATTATCGGACGCGTGGATGACTTGGGGGAAGAGGTGGCAATCAGGTGGCGCCGTTTTTCTTTCCAGTCCGAGGGCGGGGATGGGGATGGCGTCCGACGGTCCCGGATCCTGGCCAGATAAAAATTGGTGGGTGGGTCCATCTCCCGGCCGTCAAGCAGGATATCGTAGGAAAAGGTCAGCACCGGCGGCTGTCCCTGCCGCAGATGGTCGAGGTACTGGTTTCCCCGGCGTCTCATAATATCAGCAAATAAAACCGACCGCTGAAAATAATCTCCGGTATACTCGACGGCATCGGTCAGCCAGTGCAAAGGGGAATCAGTGGGGGTTAAACGGGTCGTAGGTGTTGTAGACATGGGTATCTCCGGCAGTCGGGACCGCTGGTGCCATGCGGGTGCATCGCAAAAGCGGGGTAACCGACGCAATAGGCGTTGTTTATGCTTTTGGTTTCTGTTCGCTGTCGGGGTTGTCTGATGGGTCCGGGTGTTCCGAATCCGGTCTTTTTGATGCAGGTGGCTTGGGCAGACCGAACATTTTAATCATGCCTTCGATGGTGGATACGCCGGACATCATCTCCGGCATGCGCCTGGGCATCTCCATGCCCATATCCAGCCACTTTCCAAATTGTTGATCAAAAGCTTTTTTGGTTTCGAGATAGTTTTGGAGGGTTTTCTGAAAATATTTTTCGAAGAACTCACCCAGGGCATTGTCTCCGTAACGGATAATCAGGTGCAGCACCGATTCCGGCAGCAGGCTGTTTCTGCGTTTGGCCGCCTCCAGAACGATCTGGGTGAGGATGAATGCGGTCACATCCTCACCGGTGGTGGCGTCGTGAATCTGCACCTGCTCGCCGGAGCGGATCATTGTTGATACATCTTCGAGGGTGACATAGCGGCTGTTCCGGGTATCGTAGAGCCGCCGATTGCTGTATTTTTTCAACACCAGGGGATCAGGCATGGATCATACATTCCCTTCTCGTCTTGACACATTGCAACAAAAGCTCACTTGGGATTTGTTTTAATTCTTTTTTAGCAGAGTATATACAGCGCCTGTTAAATTGCAATGACAAAATGTCATTATTGTGCAATGCACCATTTAACCATTGACATCGGACGAGGGGGACATATATTGAAGACATGTGCGTCCGTCCGTGGATCTGATGGCAAATCGCACAGTCAATCGGTCCGGGGAAGGCCCTCGAAAAATCTTGGTTCAACCCCGGAGATTTGCAGCAAACCCAATTTCAAGAAGTAAGGAGAAGAAAAATGGATCAAAAACTAGTTTTCAAGCAGATGGTAGATTTCAACAAAGGTGCCTTCAACAATGCATTTAACGCCATGGTCATGGTTCAGGAACAGAACGAAACCCTGGCCAACACAATGCTGAGCCAGGCAACCTGGATGCCCGAAGAGGGGAAAAAGGCGGTGCAGGATTGGGTGGAGACCTTTAAAAAGGGCCGCGAAGAGTATAAGAAGGCCGTTGATGAGGCGTTTAAGAAGGTGGAATCCTTCTTTTAGGCCAGCAATTGAAATAATAGGGAACGACCACGCAAAGGGGATGCAACATGATCGGAAAAACCTTCGACCAATTAACCATCGGGGATTCGGATCGATTCTCTAAGACCGTGACCGATACGGACATCTACCTGTTTGCCGGCGTCACCGGCGACTTTAATCCGGCGCACATTGATGAGGCTTACGCGCAGGGCACCTTTTTCAAGACGCGCATCGCCCATGGCATGCTGTCGGCGGGATTTATTTCCGCAGTGATCGGTACTCGCCTGCCAGGCCCGGGAACGGTGTACATGCGGCAGACACTTGATTTTCTCGCACCGGTGCGCATCGGGGACACGGTCACCGCGACGGTGGAAGTGGTCGAGAAAATGGAAGATAAGAAACGGGTCCG
>JAGTUY010000136.1 GCA_018224455.1 Desulfosarcina sp. | reverse complement strand
TATCGACAGGGCCAGAAAAAAAAAGCCGAAAAGATATTCATGTCTTTGGGGAAGAACAGCCAGGAAGATCAGGAGATCGTCCGCATCCTGGTGAGAAACTACCTGGATGCCCGGGATTTTGAGGCTGCAACCCTCATTATCCAAGGAATGATCAGGGGGGCGCCTGACAATTCAGACCTCAACTATCTGGCTGGCGTGGCTTTGGATGGCATGGGAAAAAAGAATGCAGCCATCGACGAGTTAAAACAGGTGGCGCCGGCCTCGCGTTTTTTTCAGAACGCCGCGATTCACGCCGCTCTGCTTTACCAGGAGATGGAGCAGCTTCAGGCAGCCATTGATCTCCTCTTGGAAACGATCGAAAAGGACCCGAAAAATCCTGAATTCCGCCTCTATCTGGGATCGTTTTACGAGCAGGTGACAGCGTACGAAAAGGCCGAAATGGCGCTGAAAGATGGCCTTGGCCTGGATCCTGAAAACCCCCGCCTTCATTTCCGGCTGGGTGTGGTTTACGACAAGTGGGGCAAGAAGGAAGACTCCATCGCCGCCATGAAGCAGGTGATCCGTTTGGAGCCGAAAAACGCCAACGCACTCAATTACCTGGGTTACACCTATACCGAAATGGGTATCAATCTGGATGAAGCGGAACAACTGATTCGCAAAGCGCTCGAACACAAGCCCGGCGACGGGTATATTACCGACAGTCTCGCTTGGGTATACTACAAGCGGGGGCAATACGAAAAGGCCTTGCCACTATTGGAGCAGGCGTCCAGGATGGTCCCGGACGACCCCATCATCATGGAGCACTTGGGGGATGTTTACAATAAGCTCGGCTTGACCGAAAAAGCCCGGCAAAGTTACCGCCAATCCATTGAAAACGGCCACACAGACAAAGCGGCCGTAGAGCAGAAACTACGGTTGCTGGCACCATGACCCCTGTGTTGACCTGCCTTCACCACCGGTCGTTACCTGATCGCCCTCCTTCGACCATGCGCAGTTGGTCGGCGCTTTTCCTGTTGGTGGCAGCGTTGTTGCCAAGCGCCTGCGCACGGTTTTCCCCTGCGGATATCCAGCGTGATATAGAGGCGGAACAGATGGTGGCCGGGATGAAGGTAACCAACGCCGATCTGACCCGATTCAAGTGTCTCGGGAAAATAACCATATCCGGCCCCAAACAGCCGGCACAATCCTTTCGTGCGGCCATGGCAGGCCAGTTGTCGGACCGTCTGAGAATCGACCTGTTAACTCCCTTCGGCGGGTCGGCCGGTACCGTTTCCAGTGACGGCAAACATCTCTTCCTTGTCATGCACCCATCCCGTGAATACTATAAACGTCGCCTGGGCAGCGGCAGCCTCGAGCAAATGATTCAAATAGACGTCAGCGTGGGTGATCTGCTGGAATTGCTGGTGGGTCGAATCCCCATTGGTAATGAATTTTCGGCCCGGCTGGCGCATGATGCGAATCAAGCGCAACCCCATCTGGTGCTGGTTGATCGATGGGGCAGGATCCGTCAGCGAGTCACCCTTGACGAAGCCATGCATCCCGTGTCGTCTGTGTGGTTCGACGGCCATCGGAATCCGATCTACACCTTGACGATTGCCGGGACACAAACCATCGACGGATTTGTTCTGCCCATGCGAATCGATTTGTCGGGCGCATCCGGAGAACGCGTTTCGGTAACCTTGGACCGCTATGAGGTCAATGCGCGCTTGGATGAATCCCTTTTTAGTCTGCACCCACCGTCATCATGAGGTCGACGCAACGCTTTGCAGCGGATGCCGCGCTCGGAAAATGGGTCGGGATCTGTGATCGGCCGGATTCGAGTTTCAACAGAAAGAAGAGAAAAACAATGCGTGTGAAACAATTCAAAAAAGGCGGCTGCGGTGGCGGCAGTGGCGGCAGCAGTGATGTACGCTGGGATGCCCTGGACCAGGTGGTTCGGGCCGTTGTCAGCAGCCTGTAATCATGGCGCGGCAGGTTCTGGCGCTGGAGGCCCGCCTGCGCATGTGCAGCAATGTCCGCACGATCGGCGTTCGTCCCAATTTCACGGATTACAGCGAAGAGGAAGTGCGTTGGATCCGAGACGCCGAGAAAATCTACTACCCCACAGCGTTTTATGCAGATCTACTCGATGCGATTGGCAAAGCCACTTTTCCCAGTTACCATACCTACAAGTGTGTTCAGGACAAAATCAAGCAGAGCGCCTTGTTCCAGCTGGCGGGTCTGCCTCATCCCAGAACCCGTGTGTTTTATGGCAAACGCCAGCAATCAAAAATCAGGCAATACTTTTCTTATCCATGTATTGCCAAAGAGCCGCGCGGATCGGCTATGGGGCGGGGCGTCTACCTGATCGGCAATGATGCCGACCTAAACGCCTACACCCAAGACCGACACGTGGCCTACATCCAGCAGTACCTTCCCTCCGACCGGGATATCCGGGTCGTGGTGATCGGCAACAATGCGGTCCATGCCTATTGGCGGATTGCCGGGGCAGGAGAGTTTCGCACCAATGTAGCCAGAGGCGGTCGCATCAGCTTGGCGCCGGTACCTGAAGCCGCCATCGCCCTGGCCCGACGGGCGGCGCAGGTCTGCGGGTGGGACGACGTGGGCATGGACATCTGCTGCCACGACGGACAATTCACCATCTTGGAAGCCAATATGAAATATGGAAGGGAAGGGTTTCGGGCCGCTGGAATCGATTATTTTCAGATGATGGAGCAACTGATCGACGATGGACAAATTTGAAGGGTTTTCCACGCCACCCATACTGGACAGTCTTAAATCAACCCTGAACCGAAAGGAACGGGAGATCTTTTCACCGGCAGCCACCTTCAGCGATTCAGGTGTGCGTCGCCACCCCATCATCGATACTGCAGCCGGCTACCGGCAGGCGTTTTCCCTGGATTCGGATCGGATCCTGCACAGTAGGGCCTACACCCGCTACATCGACAAGACCCAGGTTTTTTACCTTATTCCCAACGACCACATCACCCACCGCGTGCTGCATGTTCAATTGGTTTCCAAAATCGCCCGAACCATCGGCCGATTTCTGAGGCTCAACGAGGATCTAATCGAGGCGATCGCCTTAGGCCATGATATCGGCCACACACCCTTCGGCCATGAAGGCGAGCGATACCTGTCCGAATTGTCCCAAAAGGCAGGCATCGGCTACT
>JAGTUY010000135.1 GCA_018224455.1 Desulfosarcina sp. | reverse complement strand
GGGATCGGCCGATGGCAGCGACCGCCCATTGCGCCACAAGGAGGAGGTCAGTATGGTCAAATTGAAAAGCAAAACGTTGCCAGCCATCGATCCCGACGCGATAGTCGCCGAAACGGAATCCGGCGCCCGCAATCCCACCGGAAAAATTCCCAAGCGGGTTCTGTTTTTTGTGCCGCTGGCCTGGACTCTGTTTCAGCTCTGGTATGCCTCACCCCTGCCGTTTCTTTTCAACTTCGGGATCTTCAACTCGACCGAGGCCCGATCCATTCACCTGGCCTTTGCCATTTTCCTGGCCTATACGGCCTATCCCACCTTCAAAAAGTCTTCTCCCCGGGATTATATACCGACGCAGGATTGGGTGGTGGGTCTGGTGGCGGCCTTCTGTGCGGCCTACCTGTTTATCTTCTATGACGAGCTTTCCACGCGGCCGGGCAACCCGACCCAGTTTGACCTGGTGGTCGGGGTCGTCGGCCTGATCCTCCTGTTGGAAGCGACGCGCCGTGCCCTGGGGCCGCCGCTGATGGTCGTTGCCGCCGTCTTCATGATCTACACCTTCTTCGGCCAACACATGCCGGCCGTGATTGCCCACAAGGGTGCCAGTCTATCCAAGGGAATGAGCCATTACTGGCTCTCTACCGAGGGCGTCTTCGGGGTGGCCGTGGGGGTTTCCACCGAAATGGTCTTCATGTTCGTCCTCTTCGGCGCCCTGTTGGAATCGGCCGGGGCGGGCAACTATTTTATCCGGGCGGCTTTCGCCGGATTGGGCCACCTGCGCGGCGGGCCGGCCAAGGCTGCGGTGGTCGCTTCGGGATTGACCGGCCTGGTATCTGGCTCGTCCATCGCCAATGTCGTGACCACCGGTACCTTCACCATTCCGCTGATGAAAAAGGTGGGATTCTCGCCGGAAAAGGCCGGGGCAGTGGAGGTGGCTTGTTCGACCAACGGTCAACTCATGCCGCCGGTCATGGGGGCCGCGGCCTTTCTGATGGTCGAGTACGTGGGTATTTCCTACATCGAAGTGATCAAGCACGCCTTTTTGCCGGCCATCATCTCCTACATCGCCCTTTTTTACATTGTGCATCTGGAAGCTTGCAAGATGGGGCTCAAGGCCATGCAAAAGCCGAGCACCGGGGCCACGCTGCTTCAGAAAATGACGACGTTTATCGGCGGTTTTCTGCTGATGGCCGTATTGACGGTTGTCACCTATTACGGGATCGGGTGGATCAAGACCATTGCCGGTGGGGCCTCCATCTATATCGTCGGCGTGATTATCCTGGCAGCTTACCTGTTCCTGCTGCGCCTGGCCTGCAAGGTACCCGAATTGGAAACCAGCCTCGAAATCGACAAGCTGCCGTTTCTCCTGCCGACCCTGCTGACCGGTTACTACTTTCTGCTGCCGTTGGTGGTATTGATCTGGTGTCTGGTCGTCGAACGGCTTTCCCCGTCCCTGTCCGCCTATTGGGCGACGATGCTGCTGATCGTGATCGTGGTCACCCAGCGACCGCTCAAGGGCTATTTCCGCAAGACTCGGGACCCGTTGTTTTCGTTTCGGCGCGGACTGCAGGATCTGGTGTTGGCCATGGTCGGCGGCGGCCGCAACATGATCGGCATCGGCGTGGCCACCGCGGCGGCCGGGATTGTGGTGGGCACGGTGACCCTGACCGGCATCGGATTGGTGATGACCGAATTCGTGGAGTTCATCTCCGGTGGCAATCTGATGCTCATCCTGATTTTTACCGCCGTCATCAGTCTGCTGCTCGGCATGGGACTGCCCACCACGGCCAACTACATTGTGGTATCGACCCTCATGGCGCCGGTGATTGTCAACCTCGGGGCCAGGTCCGGTTTGCTCGTGCCTTTGATCGCGGCCCACCTGTTCGTTTTTTTCTTCGGCATCCTGGCCGATGACACGCCACCCGTGGGTCTGGCGGCCTTCGCCGCGGCCGGCATCTCCGGCGGCGATCCGATTCGTACCGGAATCCAGGGTTTCGGCTACGACATTCGGACTGCCGTCCTGCCGTTTATCTTCATTTTCAACACCGAACTGCTGATGATCGGCATCGGGACCTGGTACCATTTTGTAGTCGTGGTCGTCGGGGCGGTGGTAGCCATGTTGATCTTCGCCGCCGCCACCCAGCGATATTTTCTGACCACCAACCGGATTTGGGAAACGGTGGCCCTCCTGTTGGTGGCTTTCACCCTGCTGCGTCCCGGATTTTGGTGGGACATGATCTACCCGCCGCTTACCGAGGTCAAGGCCACCCGCATCGAACAGGTTATCGAGCAGACCGATGCGGGAGCCCATCTGATGCTCGAGGTGGCCGGTGAGGACTTCCGGGGCCGGCCGTTCACCAAAAGCCTGATGCTGCAGGTGGGCGACGAACCGACGCCCATCGAGCGCCTGACCGCCATCGGCATCGAAACCCGGATGGAAGGCGGGCGGGTGTTTGTGGACAACGTGGTCTTTCGGAGTCCGGCGGAAAAGGCCGGCATGGATTTCGACCAGGAGATTCTCCACATCTACGTACCGGCCACGATTCCGCCGAAGCATCTGATGTTCATCCCGGCGGTTTTGCTGCTGGCCTTGGTTTGGTACGTCCAGCGGAGGCGCAGCCTGCGCTTGGCTCCGGCCTGATCTGCTGTGTTGCCACCGGCCCCGAGGCCCGTCCCACGGCCATCCTGGGCGGCGTGAGTGTCGATCCTGCGGGGAAAAAGGCGGGGGTCTGGTATTTGCTGTACCGCCGGACGACCATCCGATTCGAGCCTGGAAACGTGATGGTCGTCAGCCTGCCTTCAGCGGACAACGATCCGTATTTTATGGACGGGCGTCGTCGGCCCGGTATGCGGCATTGACCCCATTCTCTGCCGTGAAACGCGACGGCCGGCAGACTCCCCGCCGCCCAGAGCGGGGACGATCCAATTTCATGATCGGTCAATTTCAGCGTCACTGCGCGGGTCCAGGGACATGACCACTGCGGATGTGCTTTTCATGGGGACGAAGGCCACCTGGTCGTCTATCGCCACGATTTCTATTTTTTCCTGCTTTCTCAGATAGAGGGCGACCACGGTGAAGGCGCCGTTGATCAGCAGCCAGAAAGCGAAAAGGCCAAAAGGGGAGTCCAGCAGGGTCATCACCCCGGAGGCCAGCAAGGGGCTGACGCTGGCACCGATGCTGTAAGCGAAGAGCAGACCGGCACTGACGGCAACCACCTCTTGCCCGCCGAAGATATCATGCGCCCGGGCCACCGAGACCGGGTAGGCGGCAAACATCAATGCGCCGAAGGTTCCCATCCCTGCAGCCATTCCCCCAAACGAACGCGCTCCGATGACGAACATGAAGGTGCTGACAACGGCGATAGCGGCTGCGATCGCGGTGAGGACAACGGTGCGGTCAAACCGGTCCGACAGGGTTCCCACCGCCCACTGGGCCGCCAGGCCGGAGAACACGGTGATGGACATGATCCAGGACAGCTGGCGCAGCGACAGACCGATGTCGGTGCAGACCACCGGCATCATGGCATAAAAGGCGCTGTTGGTCAGGCCGCTGGCCATGCTCCCAAGCATGCCCAGCGGTGCCCGGCGGAAAAGGGATATGAAATGGTAAGGCTTGGTTTCGGGCAGACTGGGGTGGACACCCTCGGTGGCCGACACCGGCACCAGGCAGAGGGCGAAGATGATACCGGCGATGATGAACAGCGTTTGCCCCTGAACGTCTCCGACGTTGAGCAACTGCTGGCCGATGCCGATGCCCAGGTAGGTCAGGGTCATGTAGATGGAAAACACCCGCCCTCGGTAGCGCGATTCAGTACACTCGTTGAGCCAGCTCTCGATGACCATGAACAGGCCGAAGGTCGTGATCCCGCTGAAAAATCGCAGTGCCCCCCAGAACCATGGGCTCAGGTAGAGCCCGTGGAGCAGGGCCGCGGCTGTCATCGTGGCGGCAAACACGGTGAAGGCCCGGATGTGGCCCACCCGTTGGATCAAGCGATGGCACGTGAATGAACCGCTCAACAGGCCCGTGAAATAGCAGGACAGGACGATGCCGGTGGTGCCGGTTGAGAATCCCTCCGCGGCCATGCGTGTGCTCAGCAGGGTGTTTAACAGGCCGTTGCCGGTCAAAAAGACAAAGGCGGCGGCAAACAATGCACCAAACGCATTAAGGGTGGTGGCCATGTTGTTTCCTTATACGGGTGATATCATGCTTATCGACAATCTGCCTGCTAAAAAAGAGACGACCGACAAAAGCAAATTTGTACCGAATAAGCAATCCATTTTTATCCCCGGCATGGGGGCGTCCGGTTTGCATTTGCCAGGATGATGAATACGCTGTTTGATAAAGCGAAGCGACTGAAATGAAGGGAAAAGACAATGAATGACATCAATGCGTGCAACCCCAAGATCATCATGGACCTGGAAGCCCTCAACGCCACCAATGCCCAGGGATGCGTGGCCTGCGGCCGCAAGTTCAATCTCGGCGACACGGCGGTGCTGGCCTGCGGCGCCTGGGGGAGCGGCTCGCGCTACATTCACGAAAACGAGGCTGTTCTGGACGGCCGGACGTCCCAGTACTTCGAACGCGGGTATTACATGAGCCTGAAGGCCGGTACGTGAACCCCGCGGACGGTCTATTTCGAGAAACGCAGCAAAGCGGTTGCCCGCCGCGCTGGTGATGGTCGGGGGGAGGCGTCAGATGGCGAATCGTTTGCTTTTGAACAGCGGCAGCGGGTCGATGAGATGTTTCTTGAACCAGCGGGGCAGGTCCGCCGACCCCATGCCATAGGCCATCAGCTCCACGACTGAAAATACCGGCAGTCGCCGATGAGCAGGGCTTCTGAGCTCCAGGTTGAGCTGACACATGGCACACGCCGTGACCACGCACTCGGCGCCCGCCGAAATGGCCTTGTCCATGATGTCCGTGACCATGGGCGCCACGATGTCCGGTCTGGCCACCGATAGAAATGCCCCGCAGCATTTTGCCTGATATCCCCATCTGCGCGCATCGGCGCCCAGCCATGCCATGACCGATTCCATGCTGCCATGAAGCCTGGGGTAGTGTTTGAGCTCCGGCGGCGCGGCTAGCAGGCAGCCATAATAGGGTACATAGCGCAGACCCGCCAAGGGTTGCTGCAGGGCATCGCGATAGGGTTTCTCCCTCAACCGGCTGGGCAGCAGATCCATCAGGTGGTAAACGTGAAGGTCCTGGTCGAGGGTGTCTCCCAGGATTTCCCGGTTGACCCGGCGGCTGGTATCATCGCTGCGAAGCTGGTTGGACGCCACCCGTTGTTCTGCCTGGGTTGACACAGCCATCGTGCCTACTCAACCGGTTTCCAGTACCCTTCCTGCTTGACGTATTTCACCCGGGACGCAGGCACCCAGATCCGCTCGTCATGATTCTGTTCGTATCGCCAGTGGTTACCCATCCACACCTTCTTTACGCCGTAATCCCAATAGCCGGGTTCGGTGCGCGTGTCCATGACGGGCGGCACCCACACTTTCTCCGGTTCGGGGGGTGGTGCCGGAGCCGCCGGAGGGGGATGGTTCAGGATGATGATCGGCTGGATCTCCCGCACGATCGTCGTGCCGGCCGGCCACCAGTAGCCGGGGCGGCCATGCCCGGGCCTGCCGGGATGATAAACCGGATAGCCCGGATGGACGAGTTTCCCCGGGGACCCCGGATGCAATGGTCGACGGGAGGGCGGTCTGAAGCGGCTGCGCAGGTCGTGGGCAGGAAGCCTGGACCGTTTATACCGGCTTCGTATATCTTGTGACTGTGGTTGGGTGTCGGCTCGTATGCCGAACCGATGATGCGTCTCTTGACGGCTGCGATGGCTGCGCTCGGCGAACAAATCCCGGGGGCCGGCGAAAAGCAATAGAAGCGCCACAATCAGTATTCTTTTCATTGCCCGTCCCTTTCGATGCGGTATGGCATCAAAAAAAGTAGGTCTCACCATGACCCAACGGGATCCATCGCCGGAGAAGCCCTTTCTCTGCCAGCGCTTTTTCCAGATCCGCCGGTGGAAAGTGAACCGGTTCGTCGCCCAACTGGAAGGTCCCCCAGTGGGCAATCATCAGACGTCTGGCCTTGATCTCCTGAAAGGCCTGGACGGTTTCCGACGGGTTCATGTGGCTGGGCGCCATTAACCACCGCGGTGCATAGGCACCCATGTTGAAGATGGCCAGGTCGATGTCATAATCGGCGGCCAGCTGCTCGAATCCATCGAAGTAGGCGCTGTCCCCGGAAATATAGATCGTCGGGCCGCCGGCGGTTTTGATCAGGTAACCGCCCCACAGGGAGCGGTTGGGGCCGACGATGGGGTTGCGCATCGTCCAGTGGTTGGCGGGCAGAAAGGTGATCTCACGGGCACCGTCATTGTAGGGCTGAAACCAGTCCAACTGGGTGCGACGGGTCATGCCCACCGCTTTGAATTGGCTCTCGTACCCCAACGGGCTGATGATGTGGGTGCCCGGATCCAAAGCCGCCAGGGACGATTTGTCAAGGTGGTCATAGTGGCCGTGGGTGATCAGTACATGGTCCGGCCGCGGCATGCTCTCCAGGTTGAAGGCCAGGGGCGTAAAATCCTTGATGAACCAGAAAATGTCGTTGAATACCGGATCGATCAACAGAACCCGGTCCACATCCTTGATCAGCACGGTCGAATGTTTGATAAAGGTGACCGACACGCCCCGGTGGGCCTTTACCGGCTCCCAGTCGACGGCGACGGGTGAAAGCGGCTGGTCGTCGAGGAAGTCGCCGTAGGCATTCCTGTGAAAAAGTTTCCATGACAGCACCTGCCAGAACCGGCCGTCGCGCCCGATACCCATGGGGTTCGAAAAGATGCCCGACCCGTGGTGCAGCTTGCGCCGGGCCATTTCCCGCAGGCTGCCACCGTTCAGCGGGCGATAGTGAAGTCCTGCCGACGGGCTTTCGATGTCTGCGGCCGCTTGCACCGCGCGGGGCAGGAACTGGGCTGCCAGCACCGTCTTGAGTGCCGTTGAGAGTCTGCCCATGAATCTTCTTCTGGATATGAGCTGATTCGGATCATGCATGTTTCGGTCGGTATCGAAGGCAACGCTCCTCAGGTTAGCGGGATTAATCAACAACCTAACCATGATCACCGGCGGATGCAAGCGCCTTTAAGGCAGCGACGGGTGCTTCAAACCGCCGGTTGCCGCCATTGCCCGCGTCCGTTCGCAGGTCCACCACTGATACCCGCGCCAGGACCGTCATTGCGACATGGATCAGCGTATGCGGATGTAGACATAGCCGCCGCTGCCGTACCCGAAGGCTTCAAACACGTGGTGGTAATCAGAGGACAACCCCTTGTAGAAGGTGCCGAAGTCCACTTGATAGGGATTTTCCTGTTCGGGATCCACATCGAGTATGGTGACCCGCTCGGTGGCCGAATCGTATGCGCCCACCGGCGAAATGTGGGGGATATTCAAGGTGGGAACCAGGGTGCCTTGGTCGAAGTGGGTGATGATCAAGCCGCTGCCATGGCGATCAAAGTCCTGCAGACGATTCTTAAGTCCTGCGCGGACAGGCGATTTCGCAGGTGCATGTTTGGGCGTCTGGATGATATCGACGGAGCGAACTTTCAGATCGTAGGCAGCGATGCTGTCTATTACCACCTGGCCCAACAGCGGCAGGGGCAGTCCGCGGCGTCCTCGGTATCCGTTATCGCTCATGCGTTCCTTCCAGTGGCCGGTGGTCACCCGATCGAGGATGTCGGTTTGACTGATGGGATGGATATCCCTGTTTTCTAAGGAGCTGATGGCGTTGATGCACGACACCACGCTGGCCACCGAACACGAGGATTCGTGAAATTGCTTGACATGGTATTGCCAGATCGCCTGTTTAAGTCGATTCCATTGGGGCTGGGCAGGGGTTTGGATGGTTCGAACCTGGTCGCGTCTAAACGCACCGGTTCCGGTCATCCGATGAAAACCATACCGGGCGTAGAGGTACGGGCGAATCAGGTTGCGCAGCAGGTTCATGTCAATCCCTCAGGTGAAAAAAATAATCTAAAATATGCGCATTGATCGGATTCATTCAAGCTTGTTGACCCATTCACTGCGAGATGGTTGCCGGATGTTGTCAATTATTTGTCACATCTTGTCCGCTTTCCCGGACTGATCTTTGCCTGACGACGATGCATTTTACAGCGAAAGACAGCACTGATATGGCTTTGGAGACGACATTGATCAGTGGTATTGTTTTTGCTTGTCTATCATGGGTGTCTACCCAAACAAAGGCCTACAAGGAAGTGTCGCCATGCATCACAAACCGGTAAGGTTATGGATCCTCGTCTTTTCGGTCTTGCTCGGCCTGTTTCATCGACCCGTCCTTGCCGCCGAAGAACCCTTTCCCCTATACCCGGTCATCGAACCCAATGTAACCTTTTGGACGACTATTTATGCCCGCTATTCAACCACCCAGGCCGTCGTTCACGACAGTGTTGATCTGGACATCGTTTACGAGGTGATCGACCTTGAACCCGCCGACCATTTGGGTGCCCGGAAAATCAACCGCCGGCGGATGAGACAGGCCGGCCAAAGGGTTGAATCGATATTGAAGCGCCTGGCAACCCATCCACTGGAAGGCGATGCAGGCTGCCGACGGGTGGCGGCGCTGTTTGGGCCCGGGGCCGATGCACGCACATTCAGCCAGGCCCGTCATCGGGTTCGCTGTCAGATCGGTCAGCGGGACCGCTTCCAGGCCGGCCTGATTCGTTCCGGGGCGTACATCGACCGGATGCGTGCCATCTTGACATCCAACGGCGTGCCCGGGGATCTGGCTTATCTGCCCCATGTGGAATCGTCCTTTAATACCGACGCTTACAGTAAGTTCGGTGCTGCCGGGATGTGGCAGTTTACCCGGTCCACCGGCAAGCGGTTCATGACTGTGGATTACGTGCTGGACGAGCGGCGCGACCCGATTGTCGCTGCCCGGGCGGCCGCCAGGCTGCTAAAGGAAAACCACGATCGGCTGGGCAGCTGGCCCCTGGCCATTACTGCATATAACCACGGTGCTGCCGGTATGCAGCGGGCCAAGGCCGCCCACGGAGACTATCCTGATATCTTCACCTCCTACAAAGGCCGCGCGTTTAAGTTCGCTTCGAGGAATTTCTATGCCGAATTTCTGGCCGCCCGTCGGGTGGCATCCGATTACCAGCGCTATTTCGGGCCCCTGGCCCTGAATGCCCCCATTCGCTCGAGGGCGGTGAGCCTGGATGGTTTTGCGGCCTTCGCGGACCTCTGCCGCCATTTCGAGGTTTCTCCGCACGTGCTGCGGGCCATGAACCCAGCCCTTCGGCCGCCGGTGTTCAGCGGCCAAAAGTATGTTCCCAAGGGATACGTCCTGAACCTTCCCGCCCTGCCTGAATCAGAAGGCCTATCGTTGGCCGGTAGCCCCTCGAAATTATTTAAGACGGCTCAGAAACCCAGCCGGTTTTACACCGTTCAGCGAGGGGATACGGCCGGCAAGATTGCCCGCATGCACCGGGTGAAGCTGGACGACCTGATTCTGGCCAACAATATGGATCGGCGGGCGACCGTTTATGTCCGTCAGACCCTTCGCATTCCCCAGGCTGGAGAATCGGTTCGCAGCGAAAAAAAACCCCAACCGCTGATACCGCGGGATCCCGTGGTTCTGGTGGCGGCTGGGGACATTGCCGACACCACGCCTGCCATACCTGAGCGCATCCCTGTTCAACAGCAGCCGGTGGGCATCGTACAGGTCGAAGTCGAGGAGACCCTTGGCCATTATGCCGAGTGGGCCGGTGTGCGCGCCTCCCGGATCCGCCGCCTGAACAACTTGCCCTTCGGACAACCGCTGCTATTGCACCAGACGATTAAAATTCCGCTGGAGGATGTGTCTGCCGAGGATTTCGAAGCGCAGCGTTACGATTTCCACAAGCGGCTGCACGAGGATTTTTTTGCGGCCTACCGGGTCGGTGATCTCCAGCGATACCGGGTCCAGCCGGGGGACAGCTACTGGACCCTGTGCCGGGATAAATTCGATCTCCCGCTGTGGCTGCTCAGACACTACAATGCCGGGGTGAACCTGGCTGCATTGAAAATTCACCAGCCACTCATGATTCCCGCCATTGAAAGCCTGCTGGAAAACAGTCCGGAGGCGGCCGCCAGAGAAGCGACACCGGAAGCCTGAACCGCAGCGCAATGCCTGATCCGCGCTGTTTGTTGCCGAGCGGTTTCGATTTTGCTGCAGCATCCTTTCTATCCTTCGGAGACAACCTGCCCAATCCTGATGAAGATGCGGATATCCGGGCGTTCGCAGCTTGACTAGCGTGCGCGATCCCTTTATGATGCCTGTGACTTGATCATCGCCGGTCCCGATCAACATCTTTCAGGCCAACAGGCATTGTTTCCATGACCGATAAAATTCCGTTGCCGGTGAGGCTGGCCGTTATGTTTGTTTACAGCCGCCCCGTCTTTATTTTCGGCGGCATGATCTGTGCCCTGGCGGTCATATGGGGCAGAAACCCGGTCGTATACACCGTCGGGGTTTCCTTTCTGGTTCTGTCTATGATTTTCGATCTGGTAGACGGCTGGTTCTCGGCCCGCTTCCGGCCCAATGCCACGCTTCCCACCCTGGCGGATCGGCTCACAGACAAGCTGGTCTATTCCATTATCTTTCCGGTCATCGCCGCCGGTATGATGTGGCGTCTGCTGGTGTCGGAGACAGATCCCACCCATGGCCAGTTGATGCATGCCATCTTTGTCCTGGTGCTTTGTGTGACGGTGCTGGTGCGGGACAGCTTTGCGGCCTTCATGCGCGGGTTTTCGATCCGCCAGGGCATAGAGCCGGAGAGCAGTGAATACAACCGTATGCGAACCATCGTGGCTGCACCGGTCAGCGCGCTGCTATACGCATACGCTTTTTATATTCCCGAAGGGCCGGAGTCATGGATCTATTTTCGCATCTCCTACCTGGGCAACGTGCCCCTGCGAATCTTGTTTTTCGTGGAGATTCTGTTTTTCATCATCAATTTGGGATCCATCGCCGGCTACTGCCGCAAATACGGCACTGCCTGCCTGGACGAACTGTGTTACGGGGACGAGGTGCTCAGGCGAAAAATCCTGTCGGTGTTTCCAAACGCCCTGACGGTGATGAACGCCCTGATGGGTCTCATCGCTGTGTTTTTTGCCTACCAGGGCCGGATGCGTGAAGCTTATTTCATGCTGATCGGGGCCGCGACGTTCGACAAACTGGACGGTGCACTGGCGCGCCGGTTGGGCCTGACGGAACCGCTTCCCGATGAACCGCCGAAGAAGAAAATCAATATGGGCAGCATCCTGGACGATCTGGCTGACGCCATCAGCTTTTGCATCGTGCCGGCCTGGATTTTCTACATCACCTTGGGCCGGTTTGGCGAGGGCCGCTTCACGCACCTGCCCGTGGGCTGGGTCGCCGTTTTCTATGCGGGTATGGGTATTGGACGATTGGTCTACTTCACCCTGGACAAGACGCCGATACCCGGTTTTTTCAAAGGATTGCCCACGCCTGCGGCGGCCATGCTGGTCATGTCTACGCTGGTGATCTTCGATCAAGCCCTGGTGCTCTATTCTCAGCGGATCCTTTTCTGGGGATTTTTTGCAACCGGAACCATGCTGTTCGCCGGTGTAATCATGAATCTGTACCCCATCCGTTACATTCACCTGGGACGGACGATGAGCCGCCACCCCTGGTTCGGCCGCGTGAACATGCTGATGCTGACCATCAGCATGTTCACACCCGTTTTCGGACAATTCTGTTTGGTATACATGATCCTATATCTCCTTTCGCCGCTGTTCACCTGGCGCATCCAGCCGGAAGACGCCGCCCGGGAGAGCCGGCGGGAAACTCTGTCCGAAGGCTGATGGATGGTTTCAGATTTAACAACCCAATGATCGGAGAAATGCGATGGCGCTTTGCCCCTGCGGAAGTGAACAAATTTATACGGAATGCTGTGAACCCCTGATCAAGGGCGACCGGGTCGCCGACACCGCCGAAGCGTTGATGCGATCCCGGTATACGGCCCATGCCAAAAAGGAGTTCGACTATATTTATGAGACCACGTACCCTTCCAATCGCCAGGATGAGGACC
This sequence comes from Desulfosarcina sp., assembly GCA_018224455.1. Taxonomy (GTDB): domain Bacteria; phylum Desulfobacterota; class Desulfobacteria; order Desulfobacterales; family Desulfosarcinaceae; genus Desulfosarcina. The sequence continues at coordinate 11,142 of JAGTUY010000135.1, read as the reverse complement.
GCGTAGGCACGGCGGCATGGTCCAGGAAGCTGGACTGGCAGCGGCTGGAGGTGCGGCATTCAGAAAAGGGCGGCCCGGATGATTGTGTGGGTACGGTGGAGTTTCTGGCACGCTATCGCAAAGACAGCAAGGCGTTCGATCACCATGAAATTGCTGAATTTGTCAGAGAGGACGGCCGCTGGTATTTCAAGGACGGCCAGGCGCCGCAGCCCATACAGGTGGTTCGTCAGGGTCCGAAAATCGGGAGAAACAGCCCGTGTGCCTGCGGCAGCGGCAAGAAGTTTAAAAAATGCTGCGGGGCTTGAGAAAAGAAAGAGGACGGAAGTCGGAATATTGAGGACAGAACCTGTCGGATTCAACCCCTATCGGGCTCGCCAGAGCACTTGGCATGACGGAGGTGTAAAAAATGTTTATCGACCTGTTGAGATCGCGCCGGAGTATTCGTAAATTCGAAGATAGACCCGTTGAAGCGGAAAAGGTTGACCTGCTCGTGGAGGCGGTCCTTCGGTCACCGTCTTCCAGGGGGGTCAACCCTTGGGAGTTTGTTGTGGTCACCGACCCTGCGATCATCAACCGATTGTCAACGGCCAAACCTCACGGCGCCTCGTTTTTGGTCAGCGCCCCACTGGCCATTGTGGTCTGCGCGGATCCGAAAAGATCGGATGTATGGGTTGAAGATGCCTCCATTGCCGCCATTATACTGCACCTGGCGGCCACCGACCTCGGCCTGGGCAGCTGCTGGATTCAGCTGCGCAAACGCGATTACGATGACTCAAAAACCGCCGGTGAATTCGCCGCCGACGTTCTGGGCCTGCCGGCAGAAATGGTGGTATCCGCCATCATGGCTATCGGATATCCAGCCCAGCAGCCGTCACCCCACCTGAAAGCATCCCTTCAGTACGACAAGGTGAGTGTCAATCGGTACGGCGATAAAGAATAAACCGTCGTCTTTTCAGCAGCAACGGCAGCAGGAAACCGGGCAGTCTTCAGTAAACACGTTAGGAAGCCCAGATTCATGCAGGCCCGAAAGCGTTTTCGAAGAGATTACGGATGGCTTTTCTGCCGTCGTCGGTGAGATTCCGGGTGCCGGTGCCCGCGAAGGTGTTTTTCTCTATTTTCGGCACGCCTGCCGTCCACTTGCTGCCTTCCCAGGCAAACCAGCCCCTGCGATCCTGATCATAGACATGCACCGGCCGGTTGAACAGCTTGGCCAGTTCCACGCCCCAACCGGTCCCCCCTTTGACCGTGTCATCCGGCTGAATCCAGCCTACGGCGATTACATGGTAACCGCTGTTGACCATGTGAAAAATAGTCTGGATCACCTTGCGAATCTTATTGGCCTGGGCGAATTTGCGTCCCATGCGGGCCGATACGATCTCCATGCTCACGTTGCCCTTGTCCAGCGCTTCAGGTGTCAGCTCGCGGACCCCGCGGGAACGTTCAATGCTGTGTCCCTCAAATGAAAAGTTGACCTCCTGAATGCCCCAGGCTTCGGCCAGTCGACCGAATTCGGATTCGGCACCTTTGTGGCCGCCGCTGTAGAGGGTGATATGGGAACGATCTGGCATCATGTTCTCCTTTGGAAACCGGTGTTGGGGTTAAGAAAAAAAAGGCCCGTCCGAGACGGGCGGCCGGGTCTGTCAATCACTCTCCCGATAAACAGCCGCACCCCATCTGTCCCGGCGGGGTGCGCTGGGAATAGTAAGTGCGGAATCAGGGATTGCAACCGCAGGAAGCCTGTTTATTTCAAAATCAAACAATTTAATTGGCGACTCGTCCCGGCCCGGGTGAAAATCTCGATTGCATGCCCCCCCTTTTACGGTGTATCGTTGGTTGGCACTCGATGCCGCGGTTCAACCATTGGTCGAAATGAATGCGGTTTTGCCCCATTCGCGTCTTATCGGAGGCGTACCATGTCCAAATCAAGAGACACGAAGAAAGATAACAAGAAAAAACCTGCCCAGACGCCGAAGGAAAAGAAAAAAAGCAAACAGGAAAAGAAGCGGCCCCACAGCGCTTATGAACCCGGATAGGTGGCATGGTTTTCAGATTGAGCGCGGTTGATCCCGCCCGCTTCAGCGGTGTGCCTGCCGCGTGTCGCGGCTGCAGTCTTCAACCGCTTGTCACCGGTGTGTTACGGTTCCGGCAGGATCTCCTTGACCCGCCCCACCTGGCCGTCGGTCAGGCGCACCTTGATGCCGTGGGGGTGATGCGGGGAACGCGTGAGGACCGCTTCGACCGTACCCCGGGTGAGGTGGCCGCTGCCTTGATCTGCTTTGCGTACGATGTTCACTCCGATGCCTGGATGGATGTCTTTTCGGTACCGGCCTTCCATTTGCCTGAGCCCTGTTTCCAACGATTAGTTGCGACTGTGACGGTCCAAATATTCCAGCAGGTCCGTCATGGCTTCGGTGGTATCCCGCTGCGACATGGTTCGACGGATTTCAACGATTTTCTTGAGTTCATCCTTTTCAAGCAGCAGTTCCTCTTTTCGCGTGCCGCTCAGGCGGATGTCTATGGCCGGGAAAATCCGGTGTTCGGCACAATCGCGGCTGAGGACCAGGTCCATGTTGCCGGTGCCCTTAAACTCCTGGTAAATGATGTCGTCCATCCGACTGCCGGTCTCAACGAGAATGGTGGCGATGATCGTCAGCGAACCGCCGTCTTCTATATTCCTGGCGGCGCCGAAAATCTTGCGCGGCACTTCCATGGCGTTGGCGCCGAGTCCACCCGAGAGCGTTCGGCCATGGCTTTCCGTCTCGGCGTTGAAAGCCCGGGCCATGCGGGTCAGCGAATCGATGAAGACGACCGTGTCCCGGCCGACTTCCGCGCATCGCATGGCGGTGTGCACCGCCAGACGGGTCATGCGCATGTGCTGACCGATGCTCTGGTCTGCGGAAGAGTAGAGCACATGGGCGTCTTTCAGCCCCCGCTTGAAGTCGGTCACCTCTTCCGGGCGTTCATTGACCAGTAGAATGAATACGTCCATTTCCGGGTCATTGGCCGTAACCGAGTTGGCCATATGGCGCAATAGGGTGGTTTTCCCCGATTTGGGCGGAGAGATGATCAGGCCGCGCTGCCCCCGGCCAATGGGTACGATGAGGTCGAGTGCCTGACCGGTGAGATCCTTTGGCCCCTGAGACATGCGCAGCCGCTGGTCGGGGTTGATGCTGGTCATGGTGTGCATGGTTTCGGTCTGTGCATACCGCTCCAAGGGCAGGCCATTGACCTGCTCTACTGCCGCCAGTTTCAGGTTCTGGTTGCCGGGATTGCCGGGTTCCCCCCGGCCTTCGATGAAGGTCCCCTCCCGCAGGCCGAATTTGCTGATCAGGAACGCCGGGACAAAGGTGTCTTCCGGGCCGGCCTGGTAATTATTATCAATGTTTCGGAGAAAACCGAAGCCTTTATCCAGTATTTCAAGGTGTCCACTTACCGGTTCCACAGGTTGACTCCCGGGTTTATTGCTGTTCATGAGCATCTTTAACAGGCATGATCTCGATCCAGTACCCATCAGGATCTGAAATGAAATATAGACCCATCCCTTCGTTCTCGTAGCAGATACAGCCCATCTGGTCGTGCAGCGTGTGGGCGCCGTCGTAATCATCCACATGAAAGGCCAGGTGAATTTCGTTGTCCCCCAGGTCATAGGGCGCTTTACGATCCTTGAGCCAGGTGAGTTCCAACTGGTGTTGGCTGCGTCCGTCACCCAGATAGACCAGGGTGAAGTCGGGATTGTCCCAACGGCGGTTTTCTGCCAGGTTGAGCGCTTTTTCGTAAAAGTCGAGGCTCTTGTCGAGGTCCAGGACATTGATGTTGTTGTGGGCAAAGGTGAATTCCATTGACGCAACAATCCTTTCCTAATAATTTGAACCGCGACAGCGAACGCATTCCCCGCCGCCTGCGGCGGGGTTAGCCCGCGAACCGGAAATCGCTTTTTTATCCTTCTGGTGAAGACTCCCCGCGGCAAGCCGCGGGGAGTCTTCAATGTAAGACATGTGCCTATTCGTCGAGTTGGGGATTACATTGAACCGCGCATCGTCAGCAAAGCCACCGCTGCTTGCAGCGGAGAATCTTCAAAATGAATACCCTTGCGATAGTTGTCAAACCGGCGGGATTGTCGCTGCATTGGTGCTGGCGATGTAAAGATGTAGAAACTGCCGACTGAGTAAATAGCATAATAGAACAGTTGAACGGCGATGACAACCTTAATTACCAACCGGAGTCCGACATGATCGACAGCGAACGTTTCGACCCCTCGAACAACCGGCTGTGCCGCGATGTCCGCAACGGGCTGTCGGACAATTTCAAGGAGGTGTTGGAACAAACGATGATTGCCCGAACTGCCGGGCCGTCAAATCGGTGGAGGCGGACCATCGATCGTCAATGACGTCATCGCATCACACCAATCCCAGTTCAACCAGCAGCGCATAGACGCCGGAATGGCGAAGGCGGATTCGGATAAACTCGGCGATGGTGGGCTGCCAGGGGCGATGACGCAGGGCCATCCCGGCTTCCCGGGGCAAGCGCGCCCCTTTTTTGTGGTTGCAGGCCTGGCAGCAGGCCACGCAATTGTCAAAATCGTTTTTCCCGCCCCGCGACCGTGGAACGACGTGGTCCATGGTGATGGGTTTGGCCCGGGAGCCGCAATAGGCGCAGGCAAACCGGTCCCGGGCCAGGACGTTGCGGCGCGAAAAAGGAACACGGCCGCGGTAGATGCTTCTGACGACCTTGACCAGCACGGCTACCGCCGGTGCCCGGAACGAGCGGCTTACTCCCTGGATCACCCGATCCGAAAACTTCAGGACCCTGACTTTTTCGGCAAACATCAGGCCCATGGCTTTTTTCCAGTCTACCAGGCCGAGAAAAGAATAATCCCCGTTGAGCAGAATGCAGCTTCCGTTCATGGCGCTGGTTCCCCTTCCAGGGTATGGATGTAAAAGGTGTCGGGGATCAGCGGAATCAGATACCATTTGAGCATGGTCAGATCACGCAGTCCTTCCAATGCCTGCCGGGAAGCCGGTGTCATGAAATCCTCCTCAATCGGGTTGCCGCTTTGAAAACAGGAAAGGCTGAATCGAATCTGGAATGAGTGAATAAACCGGTTTTTACCATCGTTGTCAATATGCAATCATTGCTGATTGACACCGGCAGCCCTGGAACTGCTCACCCCGGAACTCATCGCACTGATGAAGCAGATCAAGGACCTGATGGATCCCAAAGGGTGTTAGATGTCAGTCTATGCACAAACCGGACAGCCACGCAAGGCAGCTGTGGGCGTCAGAATGGTCATGGCCCTGGTTGCTTTACTTTCTGGCTTTGCCGGCAAGATACTGGATGGAGATCCGCACCACAGCCGTTTGGTCCATCAGACGGTCGATATAGGCGTCCCCGGCAGCAATGTGGTCTGGGGCATATTTGGCCACCAGGGCACGCAGGGCGTTTTTTTTCAACACCTGGTCTTTGATGACGTCGGCATTGCCGGACACCACCACGCTTTCGTAGCGGGTGGAGAATTTTTCGGGCAGCAACTCGGTCTCTCCCACCACACAGAAGGAGACCCCATTGTTGGCGGTGATGTTTTCCAGCTTTTGACCTTCGGTGGCACAGTGAAAAAAGATATTATCTTCCATCACGACGTAATTCACGGGTATCCCATAAGGCCGGTTGCTTTTGTCCGACGTGCTCAAAATGCCATACTCACCGCGTTTCAGCAGCGCCATGGCGGCGGCATCGTCAAGCCGCCGGTCTTCCCGCCTCAATGGTTTCGTCATGGGTCATCCCTTTCCCCGGGCCCAAGCTAATGTGCAGGTCTTTGGGTTGGTTTCTTCTTCACGATCGGATACCTTTTTTGGGTGTGGTTTGCAAATCAAACCGGCCAGTCTAGCATGCATTCAATACCCGATCCTCCCGGCAAGATCGTGGACGGTCGCATTCAATTCGACGGAATGAACCTGCTGGACCTAACCATGCAGCAGATGCCCCTCATTCGCGGCTGGAAGCTGCTCCAACGGCTGCCAATCGGGAATGCGGCCATTGCGATCCCTTTCGATTCTGTGCATGCGGCGGTGCTTCCTTCAATCGCTGACAACCCCGTCACCCCTCCAGCTCGACCGTTTCCACCAGCACGCGGACCGTGCCCTGTTTGTAAAAGCCCAGTCGCTTGGCGGCCCCCGCGCTCAGATCGATCATCCGGCCTTCGATAAAGGGCCCGCGATCATTGACCCGAACGACGATGCTGCGCCGGTTGGACAGGTTGGTCACCCTTACGAAGATGGGCAGGGGCAGGTGTTTGTGGGCCGCGCTCAACCCATCCGGCTTGAAGGCTTCGCCGTTGGCCGTCATGTGGCCGCCCCGCTGCCGGTAGGTTTCGTTCCCGTACCAGGAGGCGATGCCTTTTTCACGATAGGTCCTGGCCTGTGCCATTGTCATGGGTACATAGCGCTTGCCCCGCACCGTGTACGGTGAAGCCTTGACGCGGCCCTGGGCAATGGCTTCCTTGGGGGACAGTCCGTCGATGGTGTCGATGTCGGCGTGGGTCAAGGGCCAGGAGAGGGGTGCGGTGACCACGTCGAAGGTGAATCCGCCGACGGTGTAGACGGTGCTGCCGGCAAATTTGGTCACCTTGAAGGCCATGACCACGGTTCCCTTGGTCAGCCGGTAGGTGGTGCGTATCACACCGCAGGCGGAGAGGATCAAACCTGAAGCAGCCAACAGGGCGATAATCAGGTGCAATGGCCGATTGATTTTCCGTTTACCCATGTTCGCTGCAGTGATTGTCGTTTTCTCACCACCAGGCTGCCGATGGAATAGCCCGCGCCGAAGGAGCAGATGACGCCGTGGTCGCCGGGTTTCAGGTCCTGGTGGTCGAGGTGAAAAAAGATCCTTGGCAATGATTTCAAGGCGCTTTCTAAATCATCGATCAGGTCCCGCGTGTCTTCGATGCCCACGGAAAGACGAATTCAGGAGTCGCTGATACCTGCGGCATCGCGTTCCTCGGCGTTCATGCCGGCATGGGAGGTGGTGGCCGGCCGGGTGACCAGGGTCTCCACGCCGCCCAAACTGGGGGCCATGATGTCCGAATGGCCTTTTAGATATTTGGTGCAGCTGTGCAGAGGAGTGTCGTAGCCCCATTCGGCCGGCCGGAAATTGACCGGCGTATTCGAAGGTGGACGACTGGAACACCGGCAGGCTCACGGCCCCGCATATGCGTGTTTCGGGTTCTCCGGCGTGGATCAGCCGGGTGTCGATGCGATGCTTTTTACCGGCCATGGCGACTCCTTTGATGGTCACAACGGTTGAAAATTCCTATTTGATCTTTATTTTCTTTACAGTGGAGGCAATTCTTTAGCATGTTTTCTGCGGAGAGACCATGATCGAATCCAGCGCATTCGGCGTCATGACCATCGACGGCCGCACTTACACCTCCGATCTGTTCATCTTTCCTGACGGGCGTGTGCAGGAAGAATGGTGGCGACAGCGTGGCCACATGTTGTGCGTAGATGACGTGCTTCTCCTTGCCGACGCCGCTCCGGAGCTCATCGTAGCCGGCACGGGAACCAGCGGGCGCATGCGGCCTGCGCCGGACCTCCAGGCTTTTCTCGGGGAAAAGGGCATCGCCTTGATCGCCGAACCCACGCCGCGAGCGGTGGACATATACAATCAAAAGCGCACGGCTGGCTTGACGGTCGGCGCCTGTTTTCATCTGACCTGCTGACTGGATTGGGTTTCACTCCAAAAAAAACAACGCGCAGCAGGTGGCACAGGGAGTGTAAGATGATAAAGATAGCCGCGGTTTTCGGCAGCCCCCGCCGCAAGGGCAACACCTCAACCCTTCTCAACCATGCCATCGCCGGCGCACGTGACGCAGGCGCCCACGTCACGGAGATCGTGTTGCGGGATTTGAAGATGTCGCCCTGCCTCGAAATATACGGCTGCAAAGCGGCGGGACGCTGTGTGATCAAGGACGATTATGGGGAGATCGAGGAACTGCTGCAGGGCATCGACGGCCTGATGCTTGCCTCGCCGATTTTCTTTTACACGGTCAGCGCGCATACCAAGATTCTGATGGATCGCTGCAACTCTCTATGGGTCAAAAAATACTGGATTGATAAAAAACCCTTTGGTCAGACGCAGTATCCCCGCAAAGGACTGTTTATCACCGTCGGCTCGACCAAAGGCAAACGACTGTTTGCAGGGGCGCTGCTAAGCGTGAAATACTTCATGGACGCTCTGGATATGGAATTGTGGCGCTCGCTTACTTTCAGGGGCATCGAATCCGAGGGTCAGATCTTGGAACACCCCGACAGTCTTCAGCAAGCCCGTGAATCCGGAAAAGCGTTGGTCAAGGCTTTGCAGGAGGGTCAATCTCAACAACCTCAACCTTCAGCCTGATCCGCTATTTCTGGAAACGTCGTGGCCCGCGCAAAGGCCATGGCAAAATCAGGTTCGGAGGCCAGTTCCAGGCAGCGGATGCGGTCGCACAGGGTGCGGGCTTCCCGTCTCAATTTTTTGTCCAAAAGGGCCATCACCAGACCTACGCCGGCCAGGTTGTCCTTGGGCAAGACCGCGCCTGCGGCAGCGGCGGGCGGCAGCATGCCGATGGCCAGGGCGTTTTTCCAGTTGAAGCGGGCCCCGAATGCCCCGGTAAGAATAGTCCGATCGATTCTCTCGATACCGGCCTTGCGCATGAGAAATTCAATGCCCGTAAAAAGGGCCGCCTTGGCCAGTTGAATCTGGCGAACGTCCTTGAGGGTGATGGAAATGTCGCTGCCGGTGGCGCTTTGATGGCTGTCTGCGATGGTGTAATGCCGTCCGATACCACCCTTGTCGGATACCACCCCGCCCACGGATTCATCCAGCCGGCCGTTGGGCAGGATGGCCCCGATCTGCCGCATGGCCGCGATGGCGTCTATGATGCCCGAGCCGCAGAAGCCCATGGGCCGATGGCTGCCTTCGTTTCCCAGCACTGCGAAGGCGACGTGGCGGTTGCTTTCGTCCGGCCACGCGCGATGGATGGCGCCGGATACCGCGCGCATGCCGCAAGAGATCTGGGCACCCTCCAGCGCCGGACCGGTGGCACAGCTGGTGACCCATAGCCCCTCCCGGTTGCCCAGCACCAACTCGCCGTTGGTGCCGATATCCATGATGAGGCTGATTTCGTCGCGTTCGTGGGGCCGGTCGGCCAAAATGGCGGCCATGGTGTCGCCACCCACAAAACCCGATACCACCGGCATGAGAAATACGGGCACGGCCGGATCGGTGGCCAGCCCCAGATCCCCGGCGCTGAACACGGGCGGTGTCCGCGTCAGTGGGAAGTAGGGGAATACACCCAGGCCGTAAGGGTGCAGCCCGGCAAAAACCTGCTGCATGGTGGTGTTGCCGCACACGGCCACTTCATCGATGGCTTCCCATGTGGCACCGACCCGCTCCAGGCAGCGGGTCATGAGAAAATTAATGCCTTGGGCCGCCAGACCCTGGAGTTGATCCAGGTGTTCATCCTTTTCGTTGATCCGGCTGATCCGGCTGATCACGTCCTCCCCGAAGCGCCGTTGAGGGTTGACGCAGGCCTCGGCAGCCAGCAGCGTGCCGGTCTCCAAATCGCACAGGTAGCCGGCCACCGACGTAGTGCCCAGGTCCACGGCAAAGCCCAGGCTGGTTGTCTGTTTGCCTGCCAGGATGCGCCGGAGACCCGTCTCTTCGTGCACCACCAGGGTGAATGATTTCAGGCTGTCGCGGTATCTGCCCAACTGGCGCAGGGGCGCGATGTCGGCGGTCGAGGCGACCGGGTCACCGACCTGCGCAGCCAGCCAGTCCAGCAGGCTTTCCGGGGGGTTATCCGTTTTCAGGCCCGGCGAACGCCCATCCACGGCCAGGCGCCGGGTCATGGCATCCACCGGATAGCTGCCGGTGAAGCCGGTTTTTCCCCGCGTTTCGGCGCTTTCAGCCAGGGTGTCGGGGATGGTGACCGTTCCTTTGCCGGTGGCCCGGGCCTGGCAGGCCAGCCGGGATCCATCGGCCATCTGATCCGGTGTGAGTACATCCAGTTCCGCTTCGGCGGGCGAAGAAAAATTTGCTTTGGGGTGGACCAGGACGAGGCACTTGCCGCAGACGCCCATGCCGCCGCAGTCGGCCCGGATGTCGATGCCGTGGTCGGTTGCCAGCTCCTGGAGGGTTTTGTTTTCATCTACGGGCACGTTCAGCCCGGCCGGCTCGAATGTTATTGATTGGATGGCGGCAATTTTCTCTATGGCGCGGCGATCGATTTTTCCCGTGGCCCCCATTGGGATTTGATCGACAGTGCGGATTCGGCGGGGTTTCTCATGGGGCGCCAACACATTTTCCAACGAAGCCCTGATGTCGTCGCCGGAAACTCTGCCCACCACCAGGGCAATGACCTCTTGATCACGGCCGGTCTCGACCGGGTTGGCCAAGGCCAGCGCGTCATCGACGCCGGCTATGTCCATGATGGCCCGGCGCACCTTTTCCAAATCCACCCGGTTGCCGCCCACCTTGACGATATGGTCCGTGCGTCCGGTGACCACAAAACATTCGCTGCCATGCGCGTTCACCCGGTCCGCTACCGTAAACCAGCCGCTGCTGCGTACCGGCAGTTCGCGGGAAAGAAAGGCCGAGCGGACGTCCAGACGCTCACCGGCCACGCGCCACTGGATGCAGCGGTAAGGTGTGAAGCCCGCTTCGCCCTTAGATCGGATTCGGGTGGCGATACCGCCGGTTTCCGTGGATCCGTAGATCTCCACCAGATCCACGCCCGTTGCCCTGAAAAATGCCGTGGCGTCGGCTTCCGCCAGTGGACCGGCCGAGGAAAAAGCCAGCCGCAGGGAACCTTTTCCCGGCGGGTTTTCCCTGAGTGCCCGGTAGTGAACCGGCACGCTGACGAAAATGGTGGGTGACGTGGCGGCCATTTGACCTTTGATCGCTTCGGGAAAGGACGGTGTCTGTGCCACGACCCGTGCCGATGCCGCCAGGGGCACCAGCAGGGAATAGAGCAGCCCGTAAATGTGCAGGGCTGGGACGCTGGCCAGGATTCGGTCGCCGCTGCTAATCTCGTAACGCTTGACCAGATAATCCACTTCGCCCAGCAGATTGCGCGGCGTCTTGGACCAGAGGCGCGGGACACCGGTG
>JAGTUY010000134.1 GCA_018224455.1 Desulfosarcina sp. | reverse complement strand
GGATGCAATCTTGAGAAATGTTCTGCGATTCATGCGTGATGCCCGTTTGTGCCAGGTTCCCCATGCCGATGACATGGGTGGATCGGGTCCTTCACCCATCCTGGAGCCGATGGATGGCTTATTGTCAGTGAAAGTTACCATTCGCCGCAAGTATTGCGGCTATGCTGCTGGTGAACGTCGGGGTTAAAATGATTTGGAGCGAAACTGCCGCCACGATAGCAAAAGGCGGATAGGGTGTCAATCTCAGAACGAACCGTCCAGCCAGGTGCCGGTGCGCAGGCGCCAGGCGATGGCCGGCCCTGCGGTCAGAACCGTGAAAACCACCAGGATTATCGCTATTCGCCAGGCGGACTGCAGGATGCGCTTGTCGGCCGGATCGGTCAGCACCGGGTGTCGGCCGCGGGTGCGCCCGGCCAGCCAGAGGGCGATGCTTTCCATGACGACGACGGCCATGCACCCGAAGATGATGAAACCGGCACCATGGTAATCCGGCAGAAACAGGCACCAGGGGCAGGGGTGGGAGAGGACCTGGTAGTAATAGGCTGACCACACCTGTTTTACGGTAACCATTGCGGCGATGCCCCAGAGGGTTGCGATGATGGCCATTGTAACGCCTGACGTGCGATTCGGGGCTCGAATCGCTGACACTGCCAGGGCCAGCAGTGCCACACTGCCGGCCAGGCTGAACCCGAGACAGACCGCTACGAGCGATTTGATGATAGCGGATTCGGATGCGCCGGTCAGCACCTGATCGTATACGGCCGCGCAGCAACTGACCGGAGGGACGTTCTCAACCCGCATCAGGGCCTGCCAGGAGAAGAAGAGGGCCAGTACTAAAAAGGGGGCGGCGCTGAGCATCACCCGTGCGCCGACCTGGGTCAATACCCCTTGGGGGTGATGACTGTCCAGGCCGTCCAGCACCCGCCAGCCATATAGGACCATCAGGGTGAGGCCCCAGAAAATCATGGCCCGGCTGCCGTCGGTACCCATGGCCTGCAGGACACCGGTTCCGCACATGGCCCCGGGAACCATCCGATGCCAGACGCCGGCTATGCCTATGAGACCCAGTAGGGCAGCAGCTGTCAGGCAGCCCAGGGACCAACGAGCCAGAAGCGCGGCCGTTTCAGCATGGCGCTCCCGCAGCAGCTGATCGATGTCCGCGCGCATCGGGGTCCAGTCGAGCATCACGCTCACAGCCTGAACGGCGCCCGTTGCAAAAAGCAATCCGCCGGTTGCCGCCGCCACCCAAAATGCCCAGACGAGGGGGTGCCAGATCATGGGGATTACCGATTTGCGGAGCTCTCGGTCAATGTCGCCGAGGCCAGATGATACCGCCGGTCGATCGCATCGGATGCCCGCAACCGCGGGTCGTGGGAGCAGATGACGACCACCGCCCCCTCATGGGCGGCGTGGCAAAGCTGCGCGCGTATTTGCGCCGCATGGCAGTCATCCTGGAAGGCCGTCGGTTCATCGGCCAGGATGAACCGGGGTCTGGCCACCAGTGCCCGGGCGATGGCCAGGCGCTGCCGCTGGCCGCCGGACAGGGCGCTTGTCGGGGCATCAGCCAGCGCCGACAGATCGGCGTCAGCCAGCTGCCGGAGTATCTCCTCCTGCATGCGGGACCAGGCGATCTGCCTTGGGATCATGGGCAACAGGAGGTTCTCCCCCACGGTGAGGTCCGGGATCAATGCGAGGTGCTGAAACACGATGCCCACTTGCTGCCGCCAGGGATCGCGGTGACGGGAAGGCCAACGGGAGACCGGCAGGCCGTCGGCCCACACCTCGCCTGCCGTGGGTCGTAGCAGGCCGGCCAGCAGATGCAGCAGGGTGCTCTTGCCGCTGCCGGTATCCCCGGTGACCAGGCTGACCGTGCCCGGAGAAAATTTTACCTCAACCGATTCCAGCACGAGCGGTTCATCGGTGCGTCTTCCGGGCCACCGAAAATCCAGCCGGCGGCAGGCCATACCCGTATTTAGTTCCATGGATCCGCCTGCAGCATGGTCCAGGGGGAACGGGCTGCCGTCCGAACGCTGGTGAGAAAAACGGCGGCCAGGAAAGGCAAACCCACCAGTGCGGCGATCTCCAGCATGATAACGGAGGCTCCGCTGCGTACCAGGGTCAATTCCGCCAGGTGCTGGCCTCCCGTGATCCAAAAAGCGGTGACCCCGGCAGCGGGCGGATAAAAGACCGCTGCGTAAGCCGAGGCCAGACCCAGCATTACCGCCGGAATTCCCACGATCATCGCCCGGTTGACTTGAAGCCGCACAATGTCCGCGGTGGTCCATCCCAGCGATTTGAGCAGGCCCCAATGGGCCCGCTGGCCGGTATTGTCCAGAATCGTTCCCGTGATGATCAACAGCAGGGCCAGCAGGGCCGGAATGCCGGCGACCACCGCGATGCCACCCAATCGAACGGCCCGGGTGTGATGGCGCAGGGCACTGGCAGTTCGTTCGGTGATGCGCACGGGCCAGGGGAAGGCGGCGGCGAGATCAGCCTGGATGGCCTGCTCCTCTTCTCGTCGGAACAGGCGGACGGCCAGGTCGCTGGCCTGGCCCGGCGCCAGGCCCAGCAGGTGGCGCGCATCCTCCGGGGTCATCCAGACCAGGTCATGGGTGGCCAGACCCGTGTCGGCCGGCAAGATATCTACCACGTTAACGGTCAACGATTGACGGCTGCCCAGGTTCAATCGGCTGTCCGACAAAGCGCGGGCTACGCCCTGGCCCACCACGGCCTGGCCGGTCATAGGGGGCTTTATTCCATTCAAGACGTTTGCGGGGACCACGGCGATGGAGGCCACCACTGTAACGGGGCCCCCGGGGCCTGGTACCACACCCCACAGACGGGGGGTCGGGTCGAGCACACCGGGAACGCGCTTCGCAAAGGCCACCGCGTCATCGGCTGGGATGGGCGCCCACCCGCCGCCGTCGATGCGCCGGACCACCAAGTCCGGGGCCTGGTCCAGGAGGCGTGCCCAGGTCGCATCGAGCGCCTGGCTGAATAGCAGGGCCGTGGCGATCAGGAAAACCAGGCTGGCCAGGCAGGCGAACAGGAGCATGGATCGGCCGGCATGCCGCTGGATCTCCCGTGCGGCCCAGATGGCCATGGGCGGATATCGGGTTCCCGGCATCATGGGGCGGTCATCAGGCCGGCGGAAAATCGTAAATCCACTCCCGGATGCACTGTCTCCGGGTGGCGCTGGGGGCTGCCGGCGGTCCACAGTGCCGGTGCGGACAGGGTCATCGCTTTCATCCATATGCTGGCGCCGCCGTCATCCTGGGGGGCAACCCGCAGCAACAGGTCGGCGGCGGTGGCGAGCCCGAGCAGCACGCTGGCACTGACGGCGACCATCAACAGGCGCCGGGCGCCATGGCACGGTGCCGGCTGCCGAGGGTTTCTTTCTTCAGGCGGGATTTGCATGGTCAGGGTTCGGGGTTCAGGGTTCACCGAAAAAGTCCGTCAACGTTACCATTGGCGGTGAACGCTAAACGGGTGAACGATTACCGCCGGTTCAATCCGTTTTTTCCGCCGGCAGCTCGCGGCGGCTGATTGTTTTCCACAGGGTGTCATCGACCTGATCGAAGGTGAATACGGTTTTTCCGCCATGGCGGTTTTTGAAGGCGGCCAGTTGGGCGGCATCGCCCAGGGCGATGATGGCCGGCCCCATGGGGCCCACCACATCCGACCCGGCCACCCAGGTGGCCGTGCGCCCGTCGATGGGCTGGCCGGAAAAGTAGTCCCGGACCACCAGGCGATCGATCTCCACCTGCGGTTTGCCCAGGTAGACCGTCGGCCGCAGCCAGGTCCTGAGCAGGCAGCCGTTTCCGCAAAAGTAAAAGGTTTCGCCGCTTTTCAGGGTCATGGCGGCGGCCGTCTGGGGTCGCCGGGCGGGGAACATGGCGCAGACCGGACAGCGGTCGGATTCGCTGAGGGTCATCTGTCCGTCGGCCGCAAGCGACTTCAGGGCCGGTGCCGGACCGCTTTCAGCGGTCAGCGCCGTGCCGTGGAGCAGAATCAGCGCGCAGGTTACAGGGACTGCAACCATCCATCGCCAGGAACGGGGTAAGTATTTCAAACCGAGGCCTCCTTTTTTCTAAAGTTGGTGAAAGGATCCTTGAATTAATAGAAACCGCCGTCGGGAATTGCCTGGAATAAAAAAAGAGAATGTCAATGTAGCTGCTTTTATGCGAAACTGCAAGTGATTGAGGGATTGAGGAATTCGAGGATTGAGGGATTGAGGAATTCGGGGATTGAGGGATTGGTTTTCAGCCACATGATAGATATGAAAAAAGCTTAAGTCTTATTTGGTGAGCGGATGACAACGCCAATTGATACGATTGCCCTATTCATGCTGGGCCTGCTGGGCACCGGCCATTGCATCGGCATGTGCGGGCCCCTCGTGGTGGCCCTGCCCGGGCAGACCGGGCGGTGGTCGGCTCACCTGGCCTACCATGCCGGCCGATTGATCACATACGGCGTCATCGGTGCATTGATGGGTGCTGCCGGCAGCGGATTGATCGGCCTGGCCGCGGCCGTCGGCGGGAGCCCGATAGTCTGGATAACCCGGGTGCAGATGGGCATCAGCCTGCTGGCCGGCCTGTTTTTGCTGTTTTTCGGCCTGTCCCGCTTGGGATTCGTCGCCGAACCCCGGTGGCTGGCCGTCGCCATGCCCAACCGAATGCCCGGATGGCGGCGACTCACATCCCGGGCTCCAGCACTGCGAAGCAACCTGGATCTTTTCCTCATGGGACTGTTTCTGGGCGGCCTGCCCTGCGGGCTCTCCTATGCCGCCTTTGCCAAGGCGCTGTCCGGCGCCCAGATGCTTTCCGGCGCCCTGACGGCCCTGATCTTCGGTCTGGGCACTCTGCCGGGGCTGCTGGCCGTGGGGGTCGGGGCGGCTGTTTTTTTGAATCGATTCCGGCAGCAGGCGGATATTCTGGCCGGGCTGATCATGATCGGCATGGCGGCGACCTTGATCGTCAAGGCATTGGAGACGATCGTATAAGGCCGGATGTCAATATTAAAATATTCTTTAAAACTTGCGCATGGACTCAGATATTTTGGCGGCAGCCTCAGCCCTCAATCATGCAGTCCCGCCTCCCGCAGCAACGGCAGCAGGTGGGCCAGGCTATCCTTGCCGGCCGCTTCGGGACGATCCGTATAGGGGTAGAGCTCCAGACTCATGTCATACGGGTAACCAGATCGCTTCATGGCAGTAAAAACCGATGGAAAATCGATGGCGCCTAAACCGGCGATGAGATGATTGTGTTCGCGGGTGGGGGCGATGTCTTCGATGTGAATGTGGCCGATCCAGGGGTAAAGCGCTTCGAAGGCGGTGGCCGGGTCTTCGCCGGCGCAGTAGAAGTGGCCGATATCGAAGTTGATGCCCACCGCCGGCGCCTGGATCTCGGCAACGAAGGGTTTGATCTCCGAGGTTCGCTCCATGAGCAGGTCCGGCTCGGGTTCGATGAGCAGCTGCACGCCCAGTTCTTGTGCTTTGGGGATGACCAGGTCCATTCCCTGATGGAACAGGCGCAGGGCCTCCTTGCGGGTCATGTTTTCCGGCAGCGGTCCTCCCGGCGGCACTGAGATATTGCGGCATCCGATGAATGCGGCTATCTCCAGGCAGGCCAGGGTGTGGTCTACACGGATCCGTCGGCGTTCGGCCTCCGGCTCGATCCAGGACGGCAGGTAGGTATCGCCCACCGCAAAAAGCGTAAAGCTGTTCAGGTTGGTGGGCTTCAGTTTGTTTTTCTCCAGCGAGGCCTTTACTTTTTTCAACTCGGCGTGGTCATATTCGGGCGGGTAAAGGTGGGGCTGGTCGCACATGATCTCCACACCGGCAAAGCCCAGCCGGGCAATCATGTCAAAGGATTCCAGCAGAGAATAGTTGACGAAGGCGTTGGTGCTGTATCCGAAAACCATGGGTTTGATCCTTTCTTTCACACGCGGCAACGTCCTTATCCGTCTCCGTGAGATTTTTCGGCGATGCGGGATTCGATCCGGGATTCCAGACTTTCCAGGGCGGCAAGCTGATCTTCGAATGTCAGCGGCGCGATGTCGCCCACGGGTTTTTTGAAATAAAAACCCAACTCGGGAACGGGGCCGGCGATCCCGGCGATTTGGAGGGCGGCGGCCCAGCGGGCCAGGTCCAGGGCCATGGGGGCGGCCAGTATGGAGTCCCGGCCCTGCAGGTTGAGACGCAGGCTCATGGGCATACCGAAGATTCCCCTGACGTCGATGACGTCCCAGGCCTCTTTGGCGTCGCCCCGGGGCGGGTAATAGTCGATGTGCACCTTGTGGGCCGATCGGCCGTATCGTTCTCCCACCGAATATCCGAGGATATCGTCCAATAAATTGGTTTTGTTGGTCAGCTTGCCGCAGGCATGGTCCGGGTCCATCAGGTTCAGCCCATCGGCGTTGCCCAGAATGTTAAGGCTGTACCAACCGTCCACATAAAGCCCCCGGGCCTTCAGGGCAGAGGCCAGGACCACTTTGAAATAGGTCTGGCCGGTCTTGCCGTCTCGTCCGGCGAGGGGAACGCCGTTGGCCTCGGCAAGGCTGCAGATGGCGGGCAGTTCCACCGTGTTGGGGGTGAAGTTGACCACCGGGATGCCGGCGTCGACGGCCGCGATCACGTAGGCCAGATCGGGTAGGATGCCCGTACCGGGTT
>JAGTUY010000133.1 GCA_018224455.1 Desulfosarcina sp. | reverse complement strand
ACGGCCTCCGTGCCGTTCCGAAAGGCACGCCACAGAGGGCGTGCCCTACAAAAACCCCGGCAATAGACCGTGCGGCGGACGCGGGAGATGGCTGATTTTCTGGATTCCGGATCTCACAACCCGCTGCGCGGGGTTCGTCCGGAATGACGGGCCGGGCTTCTGCTCCATGGTTGATGCCTTCGTAAAAAATCCGGAATTTCCCGTGATTCCGGCCCCGGATCGAGGCGCGGGTGAACTGCAGCCGGGATTCAGCGATTTTATCAGTAATGGTAGCGAAGCTGGGCAATCAGGATCGCATCGTCGGAAGCTTTGTAAACAATTCTATGCTCCTCGTTGATCCGACGGGACCAGTATCCTGCAAGGGCATGTTTGAGAGGCTCGGGTTTTCCAATCCCTTCAAAAGGATTTCTTTTTATTTCCTTGATCAAAGTGTTTATCCGCCGAAGAGTTTTTGTGTCGTTCTTTTGCCAGTATAGGTAATCCTCCCATGCATGATCGGAGAATATCAGCTTCACTGGACAAGCTCCCTTTCCTTGCCTTTTCCGTCATCCAATTGAACGATCGATTCGATCAATCGTCTCGTGTTTTTGGGGGACCGCAACAGGTACGCTGTTTCCTCTAAAGCCGCGTAGTCTTCCAGGGACATGATCACCACTGAATCGCTTTTTTTGCGGGTAATGATCACCGGGGAATGATCCTGGCAGACATCCTCCATGGTTTTTGCAAGATTCTGACGCGCCGCGCTGTATGTGATCGCTTTCATGATCCACCTCCTTATATGTACAAAAAACTGTACAACAAAGAAGAATCCATGTCAACAAAACCTGCTTTCATGGTTGATGGCCTTATGTGAAACTTCACGCTGCAGCAGGCTCTGCCGTTGTTAGTGGTTCAACCTTATAGCCCATATTTTCAAGGGTTTGGGTATAATGATATAAACGGCGCTTTTTGAAACGATTTTCATACGTCGCGGCACCGATATCGACATAAGCCTGGCCGTAGCAAACCAGGCGATAGATGATTTGGGCCAGTTTGCGGGCAGTGGCGAAAACCGCCACAGAAGCGCCTTTGCGCCAGGCGATGCGGCGATAAAAAGCACCCAGCGCCGATTTGGAGTTGCGCAAGGTGATGGCCGCCGTTTTCAGGGCGTTTGAAACCCGGGTGCAAGTGGTGGCCTTGGAATTGTTGGGGACCTTTTTGCCGGCACTGATAGACAGATTGGGCGCAAGACGAAGGTAGGAGATAAAATGGCCTTCATCCGGGAACATGGAATAATCCAGGCCGAGTTCACTGATGACCACTGCGGCGGTATCCACGCCGATGCCGTCGATGGAAGCCATGTCCAAACCGGAAAAGCGGTACAGTCCCTGGCGCAAGGGTTCCTGACCTCGCTTGGCGATACTCTTGGCTTTTGATTTGGAACTCGGCGGCGGCGCCGATGTATCGTCGGAACCATCGGGTTGGAGCATCTTCAAGTAGTTGAGGATCTCAAAATCGTAGTCTTGGATCACGGCACAAAGCTGATCGTACATCTTCAACGCTTGGCGGAGGTTGAACAAATGCTCCCGGCGCCAGTTGCCGGTCAACTCTTCGGCGATTTGCGCTTCGGTTTTGCGGCAGCGACGATCACGCAACCGGGCCAGCGCTTTTGGATCGTGTTCGCCTGCCACAATTGCCCGGATAATGGCCATGCCGGTGACACCGGTGATGTCTGAGACCGCATGATGCACGCAGATGTTCATCTGATCGAGGCACTTTTGCATGCGCCGGATCCAGTCCGATCGTTGGTCCACCATCGTGTTGCGTTCTCGGAGCAGGGCGCGCAACTGACAGATGTCGTCCGAGGGACGGAACGAACCGCGCAACAGGCCGCAAGCGTGCAGCAGTTGAAGCCACTGGCAGTCGAGCAAATCGGTCTTTCGGCCGGGCACATGTTTGATCTGGCGGGCGTTGGCCAGCACAACTTCAAAACCCCGGCTGTCGAGGATCTCGAACAACGGTATCCAGTACACGCCGGTGCTTTCCATTGCCACCGTCTGCAGGCCCTGTTCACTGAGCCAGTCGGCCAGTCGATTGAGCTCGGGGGTGGTCGTGCCGAAACGCTCCACGTTCGGTGTCTGGTCCTCGTGCGGCGAACCGGCGACCCAGTGTTCCTTTGAACCCAGGTCGATTCCTGCCGCGTTTGGTTGGATGGTTTTCAATGCTTGCACCGGTTGCTTGCGGTTTTTGCTCTTTGCCTTCTTGGGCTTTCGGGCCATGGGAGCTACCTCCTTATTTGGAATTTAGGAATGGCAGCCCGGGGTGGCCTTTGGATAAGATTCTTATGTGGGAGAGTGCAAACGCCTCGTCATTGATCAAGGGCCGCCCGGAGCCATGCTCGTATAGGGGCACAATTGCTCCAGAGACATAGGGGCCTTGACTGCTGCCGCTCCTTGGCCTGTCGTGATAAAAAACATTGCCCGGCAGCACAACCCTGAAGTTTCTTTTTTGATCAAACTGGCCGAATACAATGAAAAAAAATTCGTTGAAATTGGTTGATTCGATTTTCTCTATCCTGTTTTTCTTACGAGCCCCGCCGGCCAGCGGCGGCGCTCGTATGAAACTTCAAGCCAGTTCAATTGCCATTTTTGTTGTCAATGGCACGGCGCGCTTGTAGTGACGCCGTAAGGCGTTTGGTTTTTGAAAGGTTGTGCAACAAGCGCCTCACGGCGCCACTACAAACAGGGCTGCGACTTAAACAGAAGTTTCACGGTTGATTAAACTGACCGCCCTTTGGTCAGAGGCGGGGCTTATGTGAAACTTCACGCTGCAGCAGGCTCTGCCGTTGTTAGTGGTTCAACCTTATAGCCCATATTTTCAAGGGTTT
>JAGTUY010000132.1 GCA_018224455.1 Desulfosarcina sp. | reverse complement strand
GTCAGAAAACCCCTGAATTGTTAGAATAAGTATAATAGTCGGTCAAAATTGTCAAAAAATTATTGGCGCGATGGACAAGTAGCGGCGCTACGGATCATCCGGTTGCCCCACCCCGATTACCCCGCCTCCCGCCAGCCTGGTTTGCGCGGCTGCCAGCCTGCCGGTATCTTCGGAATGGATTTGACTTTTCGACGGCATCAGATTAGTTTTACGCGTATTTTTAAACCAGCCGAAGACAAGCCGGGAGTGTTCAAATGAAGAAAAAGCTGACCTACGCCGATGCCGGCGTCGATATCGAAAAGGCGGACGACCTCGTTCAGACCATAAAGAAAATAGCCAAAAAAACCCGACGAACCGGCGTCATGGGTGAAATCGGCGGTTTCGGCGGCCTGTTCTCTCTGAATACCGCCAATATGAAAAACCCGGTACTGGTCAGTTCCACGGATGGGGTGGGCACCAAGCTGAAGATCGCCTTCCTCATGAACCGCCACGACACGGTGGGCATCGACCTGGTGGCCATGTGCGTTAACGACATCGCCGTGCAGGGTGCCAGACCCCTGTTTTTCCTGGATTACCTGGCCACGGGTAAACTGACAACCAGCACGGTCACCGACATTATCAAGGGTGTCGGCGAGGGGTGTATCCAGGCCGATTGCGCCCTCATCGGCGGAGAGACCGCTGAGATGCCCGGTTTTTACCGGGAGAACGAATACGACCTGGCCGGTTTCGCCGTCGGTATCGTGGACAACAGCAAAATCGTCGACGGCTCTGAAATACGGCCCGGCCACCGAATCATCGGGATCGCCTCGAGCGGACTGCACAGCAACGGCTATTCCCTGGTGCGCAAGATCTGCTTCGAGGTGTTGGGGCTCACGGTGGACAGTCATGTCCCCGAACTGGGTAAAACCCTGGGAGAAGAATTGATCACCCCTACCCGGATTTACTCGGAAACCATCCAATCTCTGGTCAGGGACCTGCCCATCCAGGGACTGGCGCACATCACCGGCGGCGGCATCATGGACAACATCGTCCGGGTCATTCCCAGGGCCTGCGGCATCGTAATTAAAAGAGGATCCTGGGACATCCCGCCCATTTTTCCGTTTTTGCAGGAAGCCGGCAATGTGGATGAAAAGGAGATGATGCGCACCTTCAACAACGGGATCGGGCTGGTGGCGGTGGTTCCCGAAGAAAACCTTCAGGAGGTGCTCAACCGACTGACCGGCAGCGGTGAAAGAGCCTGGGCCATCGGAGAAGTGACCAAAACCCGCAAGAATGCCAGAACCCGGGTGCAACTGGTATGAAAACGGCGGTCTGAGGACGGAGGTCTGATTCTTGCCGATGTTGCGCGCTAATGCGTTTTGAGGGATTCAGCAATTGGGAAATTGGATTAAACAACTCGCCACACCATTGACCCGGCTGTTTCAATGGATTGCCGAGGGGCAGAAGAAACAGCCGATCTGCAGGACCTGAGCACCTGGTGCACGAAGCCCCGGTCCGGGGCCTGAGAAGAAGAGACGAATAGCTAAATCACAATCGCCAAAAAACAAATGACCCATAAATAACCATGGTCAAATCACAGAAGCCATGATTGTACTCGGCATAGAATCCTCCTGCGACGAGACGGCAGCCGCGGTGGTGTGTGACGGGCATGAAGTCCGCTCCTCGGTGGTGGCCTCCCAAGTGGCCGTCCACCACCCCTATGGCGGCGTGGTGCCGGAATTGGCCTCGAGAAAGCATATCGAGGCCATCGTTCCCGTTGTCAACGGCGCCGTCGCCAAGGCCGGCATCACGGCAGACCAAATCGACGGTGTGGCCGTAACCCAGGGGCCCGGCCTGGTCGGCTCGCTGCTGGTTGGTTTCTCATTTGCCAAGGGGTTTGCCTACGCACATAAAATCCCATGGATCGGCGTGGATCACCTGGAGGGGCATATCGATTCCGTGTTCCTGGAGCCGAATCCGCCCCCCTTCCCCTTCGTGGCGCTGCTGGTTTCCGGGGGCCACACCAGCATCTACCATGTCACCTCCCACCAAGACTTTCACCCCTTAGGGCAAACCCGGGATGACGCTGCCGGCGAAGCCTACGACAAAGTGGCCAAGATGCTGGGTTTGGGCTATCCCGGCGGGGAGGTGATCGATCGACTGGCGGCCCAGGGCGACCCGGAGAAGTTTTTTTTCACTCGTCCGTTTCTCGACAAGGAGCAGTTTGATTTTTCCTTCAGCGGAATCAAAACGGCGGTCAGCCGACACGTCCAGACCCACCCGAAAACCTATCAGGAGGACCAAACCCACATCGCCGCGGGCTTTCAGGCCGCAGTGGTTGAGGTGCTGTCATACAAAATCATCCACGCAGCAAGAAAAAAAGGCTGCCGCCATCTGGCTGTGGTGGGCGGTGTGGCCGCCAACCGGGGCCTGCGGACGATCGTCACCCGCGATGCCGCCGATGCCGGCATCACCGTTCACATTCCTTCCCTCGACCTGTGTGGGGACAATGCCGCCATGGTAGCCGCAGTGGGCTACCATCGTCTCAAGGCCGGTGAGCGCGCCGGCATGGATGAGGATGTCTACTCACGAGTCAGATTAAGACCGGCAATTGATGGCTGATGGTTAAGCATTGATCAATAGGGGGAAGGTAGCGGGCTTAGGGGCAACTGACAGGCTTATCCTCATCAGGTGCTTTACCATGTCGACCAAAGCCTGCAAGGGAAATGGTTTTGCCAGAATCGCATCGCAATCAGCGCCTTCCAGCAACCAGGGTGTGCCGGAGATGCCGATAACGGGAGTAAGGGGGCGGCTGGAACGTCGAACGTGGCGGACGATACTGCCTCCATCCAGATCCGGCATGCACATGTCGGTCAAAACTAGGTCGAAAGAGGCATCCTTTAAAAGCTGCACCCCCTGCCGCCCATTGGACGCGGTTTTTACCGTGTAGCCAACTTTCGTGAGCGCTTCGCAAATCACGTCCAAAATACACGCCTCATCGTCAATGACCAAAATACGATTCATCACGTCACTTTCTGCATGCTAAATCATGATTTCTGGGGAATTTACTGCGAATCGCCATGAACAGCGGCCCCGCCTCAAGGGGGTCGAAAAAAAACCGCTGGATTAGGGAACGGCAGCGGACAATTTATTACCCGGGTTCGACCCCTGAACGATTCGCCACAATTTGGAATATATAGGTGCAAGATGTCAACGCGGATAAAGGCCGATTTGACAAATTAAAATTCCAGCGTCCTTAACAATTTGTATTTTACCGTTTTTAAACGTTTTTTAACCGCCGGATAGCGTGATGCATTGGCAGCCGCTGTTTTTCCTGGCATGTAATTTTACCCATTGTTAACAATATATTAAAGCAGTTATTAACAAGTTATTGACAACCGACGGTCACTGATGAAACTCAAGCAACCTGCTTTTTTCTGTCTTTTTCCACGGATGTTAATTTATGCAGACTCTCCGCCAAGGCATCGCCATGGCCTGGATGAAGGCGAACTTTGAGGGATTTTTCAGACGATCATTCCTATCCCAACGGCGCTTTTTTAATGTGGTAAAGGTGCGGACGGAATTATTGCTTGAGTGAATATCTGTTAAAGCGTATGTTTTTTCTACCTGCCGCTGACACAAGCGTCTTCTCAACAGCCGTGCTGCAAAATTGCAGGACTGGACATCAGGGGGAAAAAACATGCAAAGCAATCCGTCGAAACAAGGAAGTGCACCGGGCGAATCGCTGACCCAACGCCCGGCCTGGAAGGCACTCCAGGCCCATTTTGCTGCAATCCGCGATCTGCATCTGCGGCAACTCTTCGCCGACGATCCCGGTCGCGGCGAGCGCCTGACCGCCGAAGTTGCGGGCATCTACCTGGACTACTCCAAAAACCGGGTTACCAATGAAACCATGCGGTTGCTGATCGCGCTGGCCGAGGAATGCGGTCTGCGTGAGCGCATCGACGCCATGTTCCTCGGTGAGCCGATCAATGTGACCGAAAAACGCGCCGTGCTGCACACGGC
Organism: Desulfosarcina sp.; assembly: GCA_018224455.1. Lineage (GTDB taxonomy): Bacteria > Desulfobacterota > Desulfobacteria > Desulfobacterales > Desulfosarcinaceae > Desulfosarcina. The sequence goes on along the minus strand of JAGTUY010000132.1, from coordinate 2,355 downwards.
CCTGCGTGCCCCCAGGACCGAGCGGATTGTCGTCGAGGGCCTTGACATCGTTCCCGAGGTGCACGCGGTGCTCGATCGCATGGCCGCCTTTGCTCGCCAAGTCCGCAGCGGCGAGTGGCGAGGGTACACCGGCAAGCGCATCCGCAGCGTCATCAACATCGGCATCGGCGGCTCCGATCTCGGGCCGGTAATGGCCTACGAGGCGCTGCGCCATTATAGCCAGCGCGACCTGACCTTCCGCTTCATCTCCAACGTGGACGGCACCGATTTTGCCGAAGCCACCCATGATCTCGACCCGGCGGAAACCCTGTTCATCGTCTGTTCCAAGACCTTCACGACGCTCGAGACACTGACCAACGCGCATACCGCCCGCACCTGGAGCCTTGGCCAACTCGGCGACGAGCGGGCCGTGGCCAGGCACTTTGTCGCCGTATCGACCAACGCCGACGGCGTGTCCCAATTCGGCATCGACACCGCCAATATGTTCGGTTTCTGGGATTGGGTCGGTGGTCGCTACTCTATGGACGCGGCCATCGGCCTGTCGACCATGATCGCCATCGGGCCGGAGAACTTTTATGCGATGCTGGCCGGATTTCATGCCATGGACCAGCACTTCCGCAGTGCGCCGTTCGCACAGAACCTGCCCGTGCTCATGGGGATGCTGACGGTGTGGAACACCAACTTCCTGGATGCGCAGACGGTGGCGGTGCTGCCCTACGACCAGTATCTCAACCGTTTCCCTGCCTACCTGCAGCAGCTGACCATGGAGAGCAACGGCAAGCAGGTCACCTTAGACGGCACGCGCGTCGCCTATCAAACCGCACCCATTTGCTGGGGCGAATCCGGCACCAACGGTCAGCACTCGTTCTACCAGCTGATCCATCAGGGGACCCGGCTGATCCCCGGCGACTTCATCGGCTTCTGCCGGAGCCTGAATCCGATTGCCAACCACCACGACCTGCTGATGTCGAACCTGTTCGCCCAGACCGAGGCGCTGGCTTTCGGCAAGACGGCGGACGAAGTCAAGGCCGAAGGCATACCGGCATGGCTCGCACCGCACCGCGTCTTCGAAGGCAACCGGCCGACCAATACCATCCTGGTCGAACGTCTGACCCCGGAGACGCTGGGCATGCTGGTTGCGCTCTACGAGCACAGCGTCTTCACCCAGGGGATCGTCTGGGGTATCGGTTCGTTCGACCAGTGGGGCGTCGAACTGGGCAAAGTGCTGGCCCAGCGGACAAGCCCCGAGCTTGAAAGTGCGGACGAGCCGCATCTCGCGCATGACAGCTCGACCAACGCACTCATCCGGCGCTACCGACGGCTCAAGGACGGGCGCAGATGAGTTCTCATCCCTTTACCCACGGTAACCGGCGACAGGCTGATGGCAAAGGAGCAAGCACCGTGAAGATGGCCTTGGCGATGGTTCTGTCTGCCTGCTTCTGGTCGGCTGCCACCTTCGCGGTCGCCATGAATCTGACCGTCGGCAATTTCAGCGGCAACGACCTGGATGACTGGAAGACCCAATCCTTTCAAGGAACGACCCGTTATCGATTGGTGACGCAGGATAGCCGCCGGGTACTGGAAGCCGACAGCAACGGCACTGCTTCGGGGCTGGTACGGGAACTTCGCGTCGATCTGGAAAAGCTGCCTTACCTGAACTGGTCCTGGCGGGTCGACGACGTCCTGGAGGGAATCGATGAACGGACCAAAGCCGGTGATGATTATCCGGCCCGGGTCTATGTCATCGTCTCCGGCGGCATGGCATTCTGGCGCACACGAACGCTGATTTATGTGTGGTCGAGCCGGCAGCCCGCCGGCAGCACCTGGGAAAATGCCTATACCGCAAACGCCCAGGTCATGGCGCTGCAATCCGGCAGGGGCACCGGCTGGGCAACCGAACGGCGTGATGTGCGGGCTGATTTTAAACAATGTTTCAATGATGAGATCACCTTCATCGACGCCGTCGCCATCATGACCGATACGGACAACAGCAGGCAGGAAGCCATTGCCTGGTATGGGGATATTTTCTTCTCAAGCGAGTGATGATTTATCGATCCCGGCCGAAAAAAAGCCTGAGAACGGTGAACGTCGGCATGAAACTGTCAGCGACACGCAAAAAATATAACTAGCAGATGAAGCGTAAATCATGGGGGCATGATGAGTAAGCTTTTCACACCACTTAAGTTGCGGTCCATTGAATTCAAGAATCGCATCTTTGTTTCGCCCATGTGCCAATATTCCAGCGACGGCGGGATGCCGAACGACTGGCACCTGGTTCACCTGGGCAGCCGGGCGGCGGGTGGCGCAGCGATGGTCGTGGTGGAGGCCACCGCCGTAAGTCCTGAGGGGCGAATC
>JAGTUY010000131.1 GCA_018224455.1 Desulfosarcina sp. | reverse complement strand
CGGCTTCAGGACCTCTGGTATCTGGATGCGGTGGCCATCGGCCTCTACCAGCAGATCGACTTCCGGGCCTACCGGGACTACGTCAAGGGCTATCAGCCCAACCCGATGTTCAATTCCGAATGGGAGAACCTGAAGCGGCTGACCAAGGAATAGGCCGCCCATGGGGCCTTTCATCCTTCGGCGGCTCTTCTTTCTGATCTTCGTCCTCTTCGGCGTCTCCGTGCTGATCTTCGGCATCCTCATGTCCTTCAGCCCGGAGCGGAGGGCCGCCGCATACATCACCACCCCCCAGCAGGCCAAGGACCTTCCCCGCCTGGTTCGGACATACGGCCTGGACGACCCCTTCTACATCCAGTACGGCCGCTGGGTGGGGGAAGTGGCCGCCGGCAATCTCGGCTGGTCTCTGGTGGCGGCCCAACCGGTCTGGACCGCCTTCTGGATGTATTTTCCGGTCACCCTGGAGCTCAACCTCTACGCCGCGCCCCTGATCATCTGGTTCGGGATCTGGCTCGGCACCCGGTCGGCCATTCATCGGGACGACTGGTTCGACCACCTGAGCCGGGTCTTCGCCATCATCGGGTGGTCTTTGCCCACCTTTCTCTTCGCCCTGGTCCTGCTGATGGTCTTCTACGGCTATTTTCGAATGTTTCCGCCGGGGATCATCGGGGATGAGACGGCGCTTTACATCATGAACCATCCCGAGTCCTTCAGCCGGTACACCGGCATGGTCACCGTCGACGGCATCCTCAACGGAAACTGGCGGGTGGCCCTGGACGGGCTCCGCCACCTGGTGCTGCCGGTGACCACCCAGGTGATCGTGGTGGTGGCCCTCCTGATGCGGGTGATGCGCTCGGGCATGATCGAGGAGCTTTCCAAGGATTACGTCATCACCGCCCGGGCCAAAGGGGCCGACGACCGCACCGTCCACCTTCGCCATGCCCGCAAGAACGCCCTGATTCCGGTGGTGACCGTGGCCGGCCAGCTGGTCGCCTTTTCCATGGAGGGATCGATCGCCGTGGAGGTGGTCTTCAACCGCCAGGGCATGGGCTGGTGGCTGGCCGAATCGGCCACCCAGCTCGACATGCCGGTCCTGATGGGGATGTGCCTCTTCATGGGGCTGGTTTTCGTGATCACCAACCTGGTGATCGACATCCTGTATGCGGCCATCGACCCGCGGATTCGGCTGGTGTAGCCATGGCGGTCGACTGGGAAAAGCATCCGCGGCTGCGGGAACTCCGGTTCACCCTGATCAAAATCTTCCGGAACCCCACCGCCGTGCTCGGGGGGATTCTTCTGCTGGGGTTTGCGGCCACCGCCGTCCTGGCCCCGGTGATCGCCCCGCCCAGGTATCCGGACAGCCCCTACCGAATGCCCCGCAAGGGCTACTCCCCCATCCCCAAACCGCCCAGCGAAACCAACGTCTTCGGCACCACCTCGGGCCAGTACGACATCTTCTACGGGGTGGTCTGGGGCACCCGGACGGCATTCAAGATCGGCCTCTTCGTGGTGGGCTTCGCCGCGGCGGTGGGGATATTTCTGGGGACGGTGGCCGGATTTTACGGCGGGCTGGTGGATGAACTCCTGATGCGGTTCGTGGACGTGGTCTTCGCGGTGCCCACCCTGGTCCTGGCCATGGCCATCGTGGTCGCCTTCGGCCGGGGGCTGGAGAACATCATGATCGCCCTGGCCCTGGTGGTCTGGCGCAACTACGTCCGGGTCATGCGCGCGGGGGTGCTCACCCTGCGGGACAAGGACTACGTCCAGGCGGCCCGGCTGATGGGGGTCTCGGATGTCAAGATCATGCTTCGACACATCCTGCCCAATGCCATCTACCCGGTCCTGGTGATCGCCACCATGGACATGGGCTCCATGGTTATCACCGCCTCCTTCATGAGTTTTGTGGGGCTGGGCGCGCCCAAGGGGTATGCCGACTGGGGCCAGATGGTCGCCCTGGCCCGGAACTATATCGTGGGCCCGCCCGAGGACCCGCTTCGGTTCTGGTATACGATCGTGATTCCGGGCGGGTGCATCGTCCTCTTTGTGCTGGCCTGGAACCTGATCGGAGATGCGTTGCGGGACGCTTTTGATCCGAGGCAGCGGCGGCGATGAGTGCGGATATGGCCGGAGATGACCGGCGGGATGGGCGCCGTGAGACCGGTGCGGGGGCCCATCCGATCCTGGAGGCGAAAGATCTGGTGGTCAATTTCTACACCTATGAAGGGGTGGTGAAGGCGCTGAACGGGGTGAGCCTGACCATCCCCCACGGGATCACCTTCGGGCTGGTGGGGGAATCGGGGTGCGGAAAGAGCGTTTTCGTCCGGTCTTTGATGGGGCTGGTGCAGGAGCCGGGGCGGATCGACGGGGGGGAGCTGATCTTTTATCCGGGCCCGCCGTCCGGGGATGGGCCGGTTCAGGGGGTGGATCTGCTTCGGCAGCCGGAATCTTATCTGCAGCGGATTCGCGGGGACCGGATCTCGATGATCTTTCAAGAGCCCAATGCGGCCCTGAACCCGATCATGACGGTGGGGGAACAGGTGGCGGAGAGTTTTCTGTTTCACCGGGTCCGGGAGATGAGCGAAAAGATTGCGGCGGATCTGGGCGCAGGGGGCGGACGGACGACTGGGCCGGTAAAGGCGGTGTTGCGGGTGCTGTGCGGGATCTCGGCCCGAAATCCCCATGCGCGGGTGCTGCGGGTGCTGAACCGGGTGCCGGTGCTGAAGCGGTGGCGGCGGCGGCTGTTACGGGAGGCCCTGAGCCGGTCGGCGGAGTTGCTCGGCAGGCTGGGGATCTCCAATCCCGAGGAAGTGATCCGACGCTATCCCCACAACCTCTCCGGGGGGATGAAACATCGGATCGTTATCGCCATGGCATTGGCCTGCAAGCCGGTGCTGCTGATCGCGGATGAGGCGACTTCGAACCTGGATGTGACGATTCAGGCGCAGATTCTGGATTTATTGAAGGGATTGAAGGAGACCGAGATCTCCTCGGTGCTCCTCATCACCCACGACCTGGGGGTGGTGGCCGAGACCTGCGACCGGGTGGGGGTGATGTATGCCGGAAATGTCTGTGAAATCGCGAATGTCGGGGAGCTGTTCCGGAATCCGCGGCATCCGTATACCCAAGCCCTGCTGAACGCGGTGCCCAAAATGGCCCAGACCGGGCCGCTGGAGAGCATCGAGGGAACCGTGCCGAATCTGGTGGACCCGCCGCCGGGTTGCCGGTTCCATCCGCGGTGCCCGAATGCGGGGGAACCGTGCCGGGAGGTATTTCCGGAGATGCGGGAGATGGGGGTGGGGCATCGGGTGGCTTGTTATTTTCCGGTGGAGGATATTGGGTGAAATATTTTTCTTGAAATTAAGTGAGATTTAGATAATTGCGTATACGTAAAGTGTTTACACATCTAGTTAAATGAAATTGTTGGGGTTTAAATGGAAAATGGACAACTGAACTGGATAGCCAATTTTATCTGGGGTATTGCGGACGATGTCCTGAGAGACGTTTACGTTCGCGGCAAGTACCGCGATGTGATTTTACCCATGACGGTCATCCGGAGGCTTGATGCCTGTCTGGAGTCGACGAAGCAGGACGTGCTCAAGATGAGCGAACAGCTCGACAAGGCCGGCGTTGCCAACAAGGATGCCGCACTTTGCCAAGCCGCTGGCCCGGATGCCAATCACGCTTTTTTCAATGACTCGCCGTTCACGCTTCGCGACCTCCAGGCGCGTGCCAAGCGGCAACAGCTCAAGGCCGATTTCGAGGCCTACCTTGAAGGTTTCAGTCCGAACGTCCAGGAGATTCTCGACAAATTCAAGTTTCGTAACCAGGTCCCTACGCTGGTGGAGGCTGATGCCTTAGGCCCGCTGATTGAAAAGTTCCTCAATCCGGACATCAACCTCAGCCCGCACCCGGTATGCGACGCCGACGGCAACATCCGACTGCATAGTCTGGACAACCATGCCATGGGCACGATTTTTGAAGAGTTGATCCGGCGATTCAACGAGGAGAACAACGAGGAGGCCGGCGAGCACTTCACACCACGCGATGTGGTCCGTCTGATGGCCAACCTGATCTTCTGGCCCATCGCTGACAAGATTCAATCCACCACGTATCGGGTTTACGACGGAGCGTGCGGTACGGGCGGTATGCTGACGGTGGCCGATGAAACGCTCAGAGAACTCGCCGCGGAACGGGCCAAACATGTCTCCATCCACCTGTTCGGCCAGGAAGTAAACCCCGAAACCTACGCGATCAGCAAGGCCGACTTGCTCCTCAAGGGCGAAGGCCACGGGGCCGACAACATGAAATTCGGATCGACACTATCGCGCGACGCCTTTCCGGCCGGTGAATTTGATTTTATGCTATCCAATCCGCCATACGGAAAAAGTTGGAAAACGGATCTCGACCGTATGGGCGGCAAGAAGGATATGTCCGATCATCGTTTTGTCCTCCAACACGGCGGTGACGAACTTTCGCTAATCACCCGCTCCAGCGATGGGCAGCTCCTGTTTCTCGTCAACAAGCTAACAAAGATGGTCGAACAGACGGCCAAAAGCCCGCTGGGCAGTCGTATCGCCGAGGTCCACAACGGATCGTCTCTTTTTACCGGCGATGCCGGCTCGGGCGAATCCAACATCCGCCGCTGGATCATCGAAAACGACTGGCTGGAAGCGATCATTGCTCTGCCGCTGAACATGTTTTACAACACTGGTATCGCCACCTACATCTGGGTCTTGACCAATGCCAAGCCAAAAGAACGCAAAGGCAAAATACAGCTCATTGACGCCACTGAGATTTATCAGCCCTTACGTAAAAATATGGGCGCAAAGAACTGCGAGCTGTCTGACGCACAGATTCGGCGCATCTGCGAAATGTTTCTTGCCTTCGAGGAAACCGAGCAGTCGAGAATCTTTTCAAATAAGGCCTTCGGCTACTGGAAAATAAAGGTGGAACGCCCGCTGCGTTTGCACAGCCGGCTAAGCCGCAAGGCAATCCAAGGGCTTCGCTATGCTTCCGGCGATGAAGATATTCGCCGTATATTGCACGAAGCAATCGGGGATGGCATCTTTGAAAATTTCCCAAAGGTTCGCAAACAGGTCGAGCAGATGCTTCGAGACTGGTCGGGCAATGATAACGGTGAAGCCGAAGGTGACGAGGATAATGATGCTCCCAAACGGGCCAATATACCTGAAAAGAAGCGCAAGAAACTGCTGAAGGCCGACACATGGAAGCGCGACAAGAAACTTTACGATGCCGCCCGCGCCCTGCGAGAAGAAATCGGCGAAGAGCTGTTTGCGGACCACAACATCTTCCGAAAAATCGTCGGCGATACTTTGAAGAAGCTGGCCATAACGCTCACAGCCGCCGAACAAAAAATCATTCTTCAGGCCGTGAGCTGGCGCGTGGAGGATGCGCCGCCGCTCATCAAGAAAATACACCAACCGGAAAAAATCGATGCTGATCCGATCCATGGTCTATATGATGCAGACATTGACGACGAGCCGGCAATCGTGGAGTACGAGCCGGACAGCGAATTGCGCGACAGCGAGCAAGTCCCGCTGCTGGAAAAAGGCGGCATTAAAGCCTTTTTTAGCCGGGAAGTCTTGCCGTATGTCCCCGATGCCTGGATCGACCCGTCCGCGACGAAATTCGGCTACGAAATCTCCTTCACACGGCATTTTTACAAACCCACCCCAATGCGATCCCTTAAGGAGATCAAGGCTGATCTCGAAGCTTTGCAATACGAAGCCGAGGGCTTGCTCGATGAGATCATCGGCAATGGGATTAGAGGATAATTATGGCACGAGCGGATCTCATTCTAAACTTGGTGAAAGCGGGTGCGCGCGGCGACAAGGCCCAATTCAAGAAAACTGTGGAGGCCTTGGCCGAAGACGAGAGGGCCAAGAACCACAAAATTCTGGCGGACCGACTCATTGCCCAGCTCCAACAGGACACCAACGGGCAACCAAAAGCACTCACGCCCCAGCCCATGCGCTCGCTTTCCAGCCCACTTGTGGCGGAGGTGATGCCAAAACGGCGCGTGGAAGATCTGATCCTTTCCGAAGATACCGGGCAGTTCGTCCGTGAACTGGTTGAGGAGCAGCACCGTGCCGATTTGTTGCGTTCGTATAATTTGGAGCCGCGTCACCGTGTGCTATTGGCCGGACCTCCAGGGAATGGAAAGACATCTCTGGCCGAAGCGATTGCCGACGCATTGAATGCCCCCTTTCTCATTGTGCGCTACGAAGCGGTGATCGGCAGCTACCTTGGAGAGACGGCGCAACGTATCGCACAGGTTTTCGAACAAGCCCGGTCGCAGCAATGTGTTTTGTTTTTCGATGAGTTCGATGCGGTGGGCAAAGAACGGGGGGATCTTCACGAGACTGGAGAAATCAAGCGCGTTGTAAGCTCGTTGTTGTTGCAGATCGATGCGCTGCCAAGCTATGTGGTGGTTGTCACGGCAAGCAACCATCCCGAACTGCTCGATCGGGCCGTATGGCGACGCTTTCAACTTCGTCTGGAGCTGCCGATGCCCAAGCAAGGCCAGATCGCGGAATGGTTCAAACGATTCGAGAGGCGTACAAAAAAATCTTTTGGCCTCTCGCCCCAACGCCTGGCCCAAAACTTGAAGGGCTTAAGCTTTGCCGAGATCGAAGAGTTCGGTACGGATGTCATGCGCAGAATCGCACTGAATCAACCGGATGCGGATAGTGTGAAAATAGTGGAAAACTGCCTCGCGCAATGGAAGAAACGATTCACGTTGAATGCTTCAGATATTTCTCAAGAGGATAAACTATAATGGCTGAGCATCCGCTGCTAATATTTCCAGAACCCTCCCTTGCAGAGCGCGCAAAACGAAGTGGCGGTGGAGGAAAGGTCCGCGTGCCGGCGGCACAACGCCAAGCCGGAAGGTTGACACCCCAATTCCAGCGCCTTCAGCAGGCAATGGACCGGCAGCGTATGGCCCTTCAGGGAAACTCCTTCGGCCTTCAACCGGAACAAGCGCTGGTGATCGAAACCATCGGGTCCATAGAAAACTTTATCAATGCCGTAAAAAAGGTCGATGGTCTGGAATGGCTGGGAGAATTCGAAGTCGACGACATCGATCCCGAATACGGCTTTGAAGACGCCAAAGACCCGGAAAAAAAACTGAAAGGCCGGCTATTTCTCATCATGACGGATCAGCGTGCCCTTCAGGAGCTGCAAAATCTCTTCACCAATTGGCAGCAGGACAACACCATAAGTTTCCCTCGCGGACTTGCGCCTCTGAAACAGGCCTTTGCCCATCTGCACACGATCCGACCGTGGGATGCCGAGGATCGGATTCGCGACACGGGTATCATAGAGGACTGGAAGGACAGGATCGAACATGGGCAGCAAATCGTCCCATTTGAAGCGGAGCTTTGGTTCCGAAACAGTCCCGGCCGCCAGCAACAAGCACAAAGGTATCTCTCCGATGTGGTTGATGCACTTGGCGGGGAGATTGTCCAACAGTGCGTCATCCCCCAAATTACTTACCATGGTGTGCTCGGGAAAATTCCCATTGATGAATTCTCCGCACTTCTTGCCGAAATGGCAAGATTGCGAACCTTCCGCCTGTTGCAGTGTGAAGACATCATGCACATTCGTCCTGTAGGGCAGTGCGCCATAAGGGTGTCAGATTATCTCTCCGAAACAGGTACTGCTGAATCAGAAGCACCGACGGCGCTTTCACAAGAAGGGCCCCTCGTTGCCATGTTCGACGGCTTGCCTTTGACAGGACATCGCCTGCTCGATGGCCGGCTGATTGTCGATGATCCCGATGACTACGAAAGCGCATACCAGGCAAAAGAGCGGCTTCACGGCACTGCCATGGCCTCTCTCATCTGCCATGGCGATGTGAACGAGAACGCCGAGCCGTTGACCAGACCGCTGTATGTCAGGCCCATCATGCAACCCCGTCGCGGTTTCGACGGGCAATTTGTTGAGGCCATACCCGATGACGTCTTGCCGGTGGACTTGGTGCACCGGGCCGTGCGGCGGCTGTATGAGAGTGAAGGTGACGAGCCACCCGTTGCGCCCAGTGTACGGGTGATCAATCTATCGGTATGTGACCGCTACCGCCCCTTCGACCGCGGTATGAGCGCCTGGGCGCGGCTGCTGGATTGGTTGGCCTGGAAATATAACGTGTTATTTGTCGTCAGCGCGGGAAATCATACCCAAGATATCCAACTGAACTTGCGCCGAGCGGATTTTCAGAACCTCGCCGCCGAAGAGCGTGAACGACGCGTGATTGAAGCCATCGCCGCAGACACGCGCCACCGCCGCCTGCTTGCGCCAGCCGAGGCCCTGAACAGCATCACCCTGGCTGCCACGCACGCGGATGCCTCGCCTGCAACCGCGAATCCACACCTAATCGATCCTTTTGCACAAAACGGACTTCCCAGCACAACCAGTGCGCATGGGCCGGGCTATCAAAGAGCCATCAAGCCCGATATTTTTCTTCCCGGGGGCAGGCAGCTGCTTTCGGAAAAATTGGGGACAACACATCCCAACGCCATTTTGCAGACGACGTTTTTCAACCGCGCCCCCGGCCAATGTGTGGCGTCACCGGGTCCGGCCGGCGAATTGGACCGGACGATTCACACCAGGGGCACCAGCAACGCTGCCGCTCTCGCCTCGCGTTGGGCCAACGTCCTTTTCGACCTCATCCAACAGCTTCGCTCACAACCTGGTACGAATCTGCCTGCGGAGTACGATGTGGTCCTGCTCAAAACCCTGCTCGTCCACGGCGCGGATTGGGCGAATGCCGGGGCGCTTTACACCTCGATCCTGAAAAACGATCAAAACAGCCGCACATTCAAAGATTATGTCGGGCGGCTATTGGGCTATGGCTCGGCCGATGTCGCCAAGGTGATGGTATGTACGGATCAGCGCGCCACGGTGTTGGGTGCCGGCACACTCGACAATGAAGAAGGGCACGAGTTTTTCCTGCCCCTTCCGCCAAGCCTGTCGGCGGTCACCGAAAAGCGGCGGCTGACGATTACGCTGGCCTGGATATCGCCGGTGAACAGCAGGCATCATAGCTACCGCACTGCCCATCTGTGGTTCAACCCCAAAAACGACCTCGCCCCATCCCGGATGGATGCGGATCACCGGGCGGTGCAGCGGGGCACCGTTCAACATGAAGTCCTCGAAGGCGCCAAGGCAGTGGATTATCAGGATGGCGACACCATCGCCATCAAAGTGAGCTGCCGCGCGGATGCCGGCGATATCCCCGAACCGATTCGCTACGGCCTGGCCGTCACCTTGGAAGTGGCCGACGGTATCGATATCCCGATTTATCAGGAAGTCAGAGACAGGCTTCGCGTTCCGGTGCCGGTGCAAAGTGGAGGTCGGGTATGACAGTCGAATTGCGAGCTTACCCTGAATACAAAGATAGCGGGATAGAATGGCTCGGTCTCATTCCGAAACACTGGAAAGTAAGGAGGGCAAAATACCTTTTTCGTGCTATTGATATCAGGTCGCAGAGTGGTAAGGAGAAACGCCTCACAGTTTCATCATCTCGGGGCGTTGTGCCGAGAAGTTCTGCAAATGTAACCATGTTCGAGGCTCAGTCGTATGTCGGCCACAAATTGTGCTGGCCAAATGACTTAGTCATAAATAGCTTGTGGGCATGGCAAAAAGGGCTTGGTGTCTCAAAACATCATGGGATTATCAGTTCTGCCTATGGTGTATATCGTTTACAGCCAAGATATGAAAACTTTGCTGATTTTGTTCATTACCTGGTAAGATCCGCCCCATTTAATTGGGAACTCCGCGTTCGATCAAAAGGGGTTTGGACGTCACGCCTCCAACTAACCGATGATGCCTTTCTGAGAGCACCACTACCGTTACCTTCAGAGGAAGAAGTCGAAGGCATATATAGATACGTCAGAATACTGGATAATAAGATTAACCGTTATATCCTTAACAGACGACAGCTGATCAAGGTGCTAAATGAGCAGAAGCAGGCCATCATCAACCGGGCCGTGACGCGGGGTATCGATCCCAACGCTTCCCTAAAACCCTCTGGTATCGATTGGCTTGGTGATATAGCAGAGAACTGTGAAATAGCTTCATTCGGTAGATTTCTCAATGGCATCGATCAGGGATGGTCGCCTGTAGCAGCAGAGGGGGATTTAGCAGAAAATCAATGGGTAGTTCTCACTCTGTCGTGTATGCGGAAAGGAATGTTTAACTCTAACGCTTTCAAACCGATATCTAGTGAGGCATCGGTTCCTGCTCACTTAGAGATTTCAGATGGAGATTTACTAATCTCACGTTCAAATACGAGGTCACTAGTAGGCGATTGTTGCATAGTGAAGTCCCCTCGACCTCGAACAATCATATCAGATCTCATTTATCGACTTCGCATAAGGAAAAATGTGTTGCATCCAAGATTTGCTTTGCTGTGGCTGCTTTCGAGAACAGCACGTCGACAAATCGAGATAGATGCAAGAGGATCAAGCTCGACAATGGTTAAGCTGGCACACGGTCATATAAAAAGATGGAAAATACCGCTACCGAAAATCGACGTACAATCTGACATCGTAGAAAAAGTTGAAAAAGATCTTGAACCCATCCATCGTGCGATTAGGAATGCCGAAAGTGAGATAGGCATGGTCCGCGAATACCGTACCCGCCTGATAGCCGACGTGGTCACCGGCAAGGTGGATGTACGTCATCTGGCCCCGCCGCCGGGCAGCACGGACCCGGAAGAATCTGAAGCGCTTGAGCCGCTGGAAGAGGGCATCGCTATTGACATGCTGGACAATGAGGAGCCCATCGATGAATCCGACTGATCCCCCCCGGGAAAACAGCCCCGGCAAACCGGTGGATTACCCACGCCTGCTGAGCGAAATCAAGGCGCGCATCCGCGCCGCCCAGTATGAAGCCCTCAAGGCGGTCAACAGGGAGTTGGTCGGTTTGTACTGGGACATCGGGCGGATGATCGTGGAACGTCAAGAGTCCGTGGGCTGGGGCAAATCCGTGGTAAAGCGGTTATCTGACGACCTGCGGCAGGAATTTCCCGGTGTGAGCGGTTTTTCAATACAAAACCTCTGGTATATGCGCCAGTTCTATTCGGAGTACCACGACAGCGAAAGACTCCAACCACTGGTTGGAGAAATTGCCTGGGCCCATAACCTTGTTATCATGAGTAAATGTAAAGACCCCCTGGAGCGGGAATTTTATATCCGCATGACCCGCAAGTTCGGCTGGTCGAAGAACGTGCTCATCCACCAGATCGACAACCAGAGCTACGAAAAATCCCTGATCGGGCAGACCAATTTCGACCAAGAGCTAACGCCGGAACTGCGCGCCCAGGCCAAGCTGGCGGTGAAGGACGAGTACACCTTCGATTTTCTGGAACTGGGTCAGGCGCACAGCGAGCGGGAGCTGGAACGGGCGCTTATTGCCAAAATTGAAGATTTCCTGCGGGCCATGGGCGGCATGTTCGCTTTCATGGGCAGCCAGTACCGGCTGGAGATCGATGGCGATGAGTTCTTTATCGATCTGCTGCTGTTTCACCGGCGGTTGCGTTGTCTGGTGGCGATTGAGTTGAAAATCGGGAAATTCAGGCCGGAGTTTGTGGGAAAGATGCAGTTTTACCTAACCGCGCTGGACCAAAAGATCCGCCAGGAGAATGAAAACCCCTCCATCGGCATCATCCTTTGCAAGGAGAAGAATCGCACGGTTGTGGAGTATACCCTGTACGACGCCCGAAAGCCCATCGGCGTGGCGACCTACGAAATTAGAAGAACGCTGCCGAAATCGTTGGAAGGCCAACTGCCGTCGCCGAAAGAGATCGCTCATTTGCTGGAGGATTTGTGATGCCGACCGACACAAGCGAAAAGGGGCTGGAAACCCTGATTGTCGAATCCCTCGTCAATGAGGCAGGCTATGTGCAAGGGGCAAACAGCGACTACACCCGCGAGCATATGATCGATCTGGCCAGACTGACGGCGTTCCTGAAATCGACCCAGCCCGAAGCGGCGGTGGCCCTTGCCCTGGATCAGGACTGCCCCAAGCGCACGCAGTTTCTCCATCGTCTGGACGCGGAGATCGCCAAGCGCGGTGTGATCGACGTTTTGCGCAAGGGTGTCAAACACCAGGCCCTGAGCCTGGACCTGTTCTATGGTACACCCACGCCGGGCAACGCCAAGGCGACAGAGCTGCATGCCGCCAACATCTTCAGTGTGACCCGCCAGCTTCGCTACAGCCTGGACGAAAGTCAACTGGCGTTGGACCTTTGCATATTCATCAATGGCCTTCCGGTGGCGACTTTCGAGTTGAAAAACTCCCTGACCAAACAGACCGTGGACGATGCCGTCAGACAGTACAAGCGGGACCGCAGCCCCAACGAGCCGCTTTTCAAATTTGGACGGTGCATGGTCCACTTTGCCGTGGATGACCACGAGGTGCGAATGTGCACCCATCTCAAGGGAAAGGATTCGTGGTTTCTGCCTTTTAATCAGGGGTTTAATGACGGTGCAGGCAATCCACCGAACTCCAACGGAATAAAGACGGACTATCTCTGGAAGCGGATTCTCACCAAATCCGGTCTAACGGATATCCTGGAAAATTATGCCCAAGTAGTTGAAGAAAAGGATGAGCGCGGCCGAAAAAAGCCGCCCAAGCAGATTTTCCCACGTTACCACCAACTTGATGTCGTGCGAAGGCTTTTAGAAGATGCGGCAGCCAAGGGTGTCGGTGAAAAGTACCTCATCCAGCATTCTGCGGGTAGCGGTAAGAGCAATTCGATTGCCTGGCTGGCGCACCAGCTGATCAGCCTGCAGGATGGTGGTAAGCCCATATTCGATTCGGTCGTGGTCATTACCGATCGACGTTTGCTGGACAAACAAATTCGCAATACTATCCGCCAGTTCGCCCAGGTATCATCGGTGGTCGGGGCCGTAACTGGCGGTTCTGGCAGCAAAACCCAGCAACTCAGCGCATTTTTACGGTCGGGTAAGAAGATCATCATCTCGACGGTGCAGACCTTCCCGTTTATCCTCGATGAAATCGGGGACGATCATCGCGGCAAGACTTTTGCCATTATTATCGATGAGGCTCATTCCAGCCAGGGCGGTAAAACCTCGGCCAAGATGCATATGGCCCTCTCGGAGCAAGGAGGGGTGGAAAGCGAAGAAGAGACCTTCGAAGACAAAATCAACATGATTATGGAGTCGCGAAAGATGCTGGCCAACGCCAGTTATTTCGCTTTTACAGCTACGCCCAAGAACAAGACGCTCGAAATATTCGGCATTCCCTGTGAGCCGGTCGACGGGAAGATTCCCCATCGGCCATTCGATAGTTACACAATGAAGCAAGCGATCCAGGAGGGATTCATCCTGGATGTATTGGCAAGCTATACGCCGATAGAGAGCTATTACCGGCTGGTGAAGACCTTAGAAGGCGATCCGGAGTTTGACACAAAAAGGGCGAAAAAAAAGCTCCGTCGATATGTTGAATCACACGACCAT
>JAGTUY010000130.1 GCA_018224455.1 Desulfosarcina sp. | reverse complement strand
GCAGCTACCGGGGGTTGATCGACGACATGGACCGCATCGCCGACCGGATTTTTGAGAGGACATCATGAGCGGATCGGGCGATCGAATCGTCGTGGTAACCGGGGGATCACGAGGCATTGGACGGGCCATCTGCGCCGCCCTGAGCGCACCGGGGACCACCGTCTATTTCAATTACAACAGCAATCTGGATGCAGCCCAGACCACGGCCAAGGGCATTGAAACCGCTGGCGGCAAGGCGTGCTACCACCAGGTGGACGTGGCCTCGGAAAGCGCCGTATCCGACTACCTGGGTACGGTCTTGAAGGCGTCCGGACGGATCGACGTGCTGGTGAACAACGCCGGCATCACCCGCGACGGCCTGCTGGTGCGCATGAAGGAAACCGACTGGGACGCGGTGATGGACATCAACCTGAAAGGGACCTTCAACTGCATGAAGGTGGCTGCCAAGGCCATGATGAAACAGCGCTACGGGCGTATCATCAACATCTCCTCGGTGGTGGGCGTTTCCGGCAACCCGGGACAGGCCAACTACGTGGCTTCAAAGGCGGGCATCATCGGTCTGACCAAGGCCGTGGCCCGGGAACTGGCCAGTCGGAACATCACGGTGAACGCGGTGGCCCCCGGTTATATCGACACCGATATGACCGGTGATCTCGACGATAAAGCCAGGGCGGCCATAATCGGCCAGATCCCCCTGGGACGCATCGGCACGCCCCAGGAGATTGCCGGCGTCGTCGCTTTTCTCGCCGCTAACGCCGCGGACTACATTACCGGGCAGGTGATCCACGTAAACGGAGGCATGTATATGTGAGGATTAATGAATTGGGGTATTGCGAATTGAGGGATTCAATGCCTTTCAATTCCGGAATTCCTCAATCCCTCAATGCCCGAATTCCTCAATCCCTTAATTCTGTTCTATTTTTGAAAGGAGAGAACCATGTCAGTTGAAGATAAAGTAAAAAAGATTATCGCAGAGAAACTCAGTGTGGATATTGCCGAAGTGGTTCCGGAAGCCTCTTTTGTGGACGACCTCGGGGCCGACAGCCTTGATCTGGTGGAACTGATCATGTCCATGGAAGAAGCGTTCGACGTGGATATTTCCGATGAAGATGCCGAAAAGCTGGTCACGGTCAAAGACGCCTTCGACTATATCAAAAACCACTGATTGTAATTTAGTGAGAAGGGAAGGAATCGTTGAGCAGACGGGTTGTCATCACCGGATTGGGACTCGTAACACCGCTGGGTATCGGCGTCGATGAAACCTGGTCGGCCCTGTGTGAAGGCCGCTCCGGCATTGGCGAAATCACGCGTTTCGACACCACTGATTTCATCACCAAGATCGCGGGAGAAGTAAAGCATTTCAACGCGGAGGATTTCCTTCCCAAAAAAGAGGCCAAGCGCACGGAGAGATTCATTGCCTACGCCGTGGCAGCCGCCCGGATGGCCGTCGAAAACGCCCGCCTGAGCATCGACGGCAACAACGGTCACCGTGTGGGCGTGATCACCGGATGCGGACTGGGCGGGCTGGAAATGCTCGAGATAACCGCCCGAACCGTTCAGGAAAAGGGCCCCAAGCGAGTCAGCCCCTTTTTCATCCCCATGATCATCGGCAATATGGCCCCGGGAATGATCTCCATCCACCTGGGCGCCAAAGGCCCCAACATTTCGGTGGCCACGGCCTGCGCCGCCGGCGCCCATGCCATCGGCGATGCCTGCAACACCATCTTGCGGGGACAGGCAGACGCCATGATCACCGGCGGCGTGGAATCGGTCATCACCCCCACCTGTGTCGCCGGTTTCAACTCCATGAAGGCCCTGTCCACCCGCAACGACGATCCGCAAAAGGCCTCCCGGCCCTTTGACCGGGACCGTGACGGCTTCGTGGTGGGTGAAGGCGCCGGGATGCTGATTCTCGAAGCGCTGGAACATGCACGCGAGCGGGGGGCACCCATCCTGGCTGAAATGGTCGGCTACGGCCAGAGCGGCGACGGCTATCACATGACCTCCCCGTCTCCGGACGGCGATGGCATGATCCGGTGCATGCAAGCCGCCATTGACAGCGCGGGCATCTCCTGTGAAGCCATCGACTACATCAACGCCCACGGCACGTCCACCCCGCTGAACGATCTCTACGAAACCCGGGCGATCAAAAAGGTATTCGGCGATTTCGCACCCAAAGTGCCTATTTCTTCCACCAAATCCATGACCGGACACCTGCTGGGCGGTGCCGGCGGGATCGAAACCTCATTTACCGTAATGGCCTTAAAAAACGGCATCATCCCGCCGACCATCAATCTTGAGCACGCCGGTGACGAATGTGATCTGGACTACGTGCCCAAGGTGGCCCGCAAGGCGGACATGACCTACGCCATGTCCAACTCCTTCGGCTTCGGCGGCACCAACGCCAGCCTGGTGGTAAAGCGATACGAACCATAGGGTTGCGACGACCGAGCAGATGGTCGCCGGGTGAAAAGGTTCCGGGTTCACCGTTCAGGGTGCATGGCTCCGCGCTTATCCCCTTCCTAAATTGCAAGCACCAAATTACAAACAAATTTCAAAACCCAATATCCAAATCTCAAATGAGGTCAACATCCGCTTTGTTTGGAATGTTGATCATTGTGATTTATTTGTTATTTGTTGATTGGCTATTGTGATTTGATGGTATGTTTTCGTTTTTACAAAAAACGTAAAACATCACACACAAGTGCCTAACCAACCTAAACACTTCCCTTTTTTTTCTTGCGGTGTTGGCTGGTTCTGATATGTAAGCACGTCAGGCCTTTATATTCGATCACGCCTTCTCCCCCGAAAGGAACCCAGGACCATGACCGAGGCATCCGGCCCACAGCGAATCATCATCGGCTGCGACCATGCGGCATACCGGCTCAAGCAAACGCTCAAAACAGCCATGGAGGCCCAAGGAATCGCCGTTACCGATATCGGCACCCACAGCGAAGCATCCATGGACTATCCGGATACCGGCAAGACCGTGGCCAAAAAAATTTCCTCGGGCGAGTACGAGCGCGGTATTCTCATCTGCGGCACCGGACTGGGCATGTCCATGGTGGCCAACAAATACCCCCACGTGCGGGCGGCCCTTTGCAACGACCTGTTCTCCGCCACCATGAGCCGGCGGCACAACGACGCCAACATCCTGGTGATGGGTGGACGGGTCATCGGCGACATCCTGGCCTTGGAAATCCTCAAGACCTGGCTGGAAACCCCCTTCGAGGCGGGTCGGCACCAGCGCCGCCTGGACATGTTTGACAGTATCGGACTGGAAAGCGAGAAAAGCTGATGCGTGTCGACTTGATTCGAGAAACCGATCCGGAGATCGCCCGTGTCATCCAGGACGAAGCGATGCGCCAGCAGAGCCACCTGGAGCTGATTGCATCGGAAAATATCGCCAGCCCGGCCGTCATGGCGGCCCAGGGCAGCATCCTGACCAACAAATACGCCGAAGGCTACCCCGACAAACGCTACTACGGGGGTTGTGAATTCGTCGACCGGGCCGAACAGATGGCCATCGACCGGGCCCTGGCCCTGTTCGGTGCCGACAGCGCCAACGTGCAGCCCCACTCGGGCTCCCAAGCCAACATGGCCGCCTATTTTGCCCTGCTCGAACCCGGCGACACGCTGCTGGGCATGGACTTGGCCCACGGCGGCCACCTGACCCACGGCGCCAAGGTCAGCTTTTCCGGTCGCCTTTTTCACTTCGTCCACTACGGCGTCAACCAGGAGACGGAAACCATCGACTACGACCAGGTGAAACGCCTGGCCAGGCAGCACCGCCCGAAAATGATCGTGGCCGGTGCAAGTGCCTATCCCCGGTTTTTCGATTTCAAGGCCCTGTCGGAAATTGCCCGATCAGTCGAAGCGCTGCTGATGGTGGATATGGCCCACATTGCCGGCCTGGTGGCAGCCGGGGTGCACCCGTCACCCATTCCCCACAGCGACGTGGTCACCTCCACCACCCACAAGACATTGCGAGGGCCTCGCGGGGGCCTGATCCTGGCCCGGGAGGGCTACGGAAAAAAGATCAACAGCCAGGTGTTCCCCGGCATTCAAGGCGGCCCGCTGATGCACGTCATCGCCGCCAAGGCCGTGGCCTTCAAGGAAGCGCTGGGCGCCCCATTCAAACAATATCAGAAAAACACCATAACCAATGCGGCGACGCTGGCCGACAGCCTGAAGGATAACGGCCTGGATCTGGTGTCCGGCGGCACGGACAATCATCTCATGCTGGTCAACCTCACGCGACTGGGCATCACCGGCCGGGATGCGGAGGATGCATTGGGACGTGCCGGCATCACGGTAAACAAGAACGCCATCCCCTTCGACATGCGCGGCCCCCATGTGACCAGCGGCATCCGGATCGGCACCCCTTTTGTGACCAGCCGGGGCATGATGGCCGAGCAGATGAAGATCATCGGCGGCCTCATGGCCGAGGTCCTGCGCAAGCCAGGCGACGAGGCGCTGCTGAAACGGACAGGGGATCGGGTGCAGGCCCTGTGCGAGGAATTTCCCCTTTATCCGCAGGCCGATGGCCACGGACGGTAAAGGAGCTGTTGGAATGACCGCAACCCGCAACGCTAAGCGATCGGACTATCTTTCCTGGGACGACTACTTCATGGCCGTCGCCCTGTTGTCGGCCCAGCGCAGCAAAGACCCCAACACCCAGGTGGGTGCCTGTATCGTCAATCGCCAGAAGCGCATCGTTGGTGTCGGGTATAACGGCTTTCCCACCGGGTGTTCCGATGATACCCTGCCGTGGTGCCGCGAGGGAGACTTCCTCGACACCAAATACCCTTACGTCTGCCACGCGGAGCTCAATGCCATTTTAAACAGTGTCCCCGGGAACCTCACCGACTGTCGGATCTATACCGGCCTGTTTCCCTGCAACGAATGCGCCAAGGTAATCATCCAGGCGGGTATCCGCGAGGTGGTCTACCTGTCTGACAAGTATGCCGGCACCGATTCCGTTCGCGCCGCCAGAATGATGTTCGACCAGGCCAAGGTGGCCTGTCGCCGGCTGGTGCCGGCCAGTCCGGTGGTGTCCATCCAATTTTCGCAAAACGGATAGGGTCTGATCCGTTGCATGATAAGCAGGCTTTTCAACATTACGCAGCCATCGGGAGGGTATTGAATGAAATGTCCATTTTGCGGAGAGCTTGACAACAAGGTTATCGATTCTCGAGTCAGCAAGGATGGCAGCGTGATCCGACGCCGGCGGGAATGCATCGACTGCACCCGGCGCTTCACCACTTATGAGCACATTGAAGAAATCCCCATCATGATCATCAAAAAAGATGGTCGCCGGGAAGTCTTCAGCCGCGAAAAAGTGGGATCCGGAATCCGCAAGGCCTGCCAGAAACTGGACATCAGCATGAACACCATCGAAGAGTTCATCGAAGACCTGGAAAGGGACCTTCGGGAAATCGGCGAAAAGGAGATCCCCTCCCACGAGATCGGTGAACGGGTGATGGCCAAACTGCACGAACTCAATGACATCGCCTATGTCCGCTTCGCCTCCGTCTATCGCGAGTTCAAGGACGTCAACGACTTTGTATCGGAGCTCAAACGCCTGCTGAGCCATCCGGCCAAGTAGCGCGTTTCCAAGAGGGAAGGGGCCCAGGGGTCAAGGATCCAAAATATTCATGTGCGATATTAAATACATGCAGCAGGCATTGGCCCTGGCCGAAAAAGGCCGGGGCCGGACCTCACCCAACCCCATGGTCGGCGCGCTGCTGGTCAAGGACGGCCGCGTCGTTGGCCGGGGATATCATCAGCGGGCGGGCGGGCCCCACGCCGAAGTCAACGCCATCGACCATGCCGGCGAGCGGGCCCGTGGGACGACCCTTTATGTCACCCTTGAGCCGTGCAACCACTTCGGCCGCACACCGCCCTGCACCCACAAGATCCTGGCGGCCGGCATCCGGCGTGTGGTGGTGGCGATGGGCGACCCGAATCCCGGCGTACAGGGCGGCGGCAACAGATACCTGCAGGACTGCGGCATCGAGGTGACCACGGGCATTTGTGAAAAGGAGGCCCGGACGCTTAACGAAGCCTTTATCACCTGGGTGACCACCGGCAGGCCCTTTGTGGTTGTCAAATGCGCGGCCACCCTCGACGGGCGCATTGCCACCCGCACCGGCGACTCCCGCTGGGTCACCGGCCCGGCCGCCCGGCAGTTCGTTCATCGGCTCCGCCATGCGGTCGACGGCATCATGGTCGGCGTAAAGACCGTTGAAAAAGACGACCCCAGCCTGACCACGCGCCTGGATGGCGCAGCCGGCGCCGACCCGACACGCATCATCCTGGACACGCACCTGTCAATTCCGCCGACGTCCAAGCTGCTGCAGCAAACGTCCCCCGCACCCACCTGGGTGGTCTGCGGGAAGCATGCACCGGCAAATCGCCGGGCAGCATTGGAGGCTTCCGGCGCGCGGGTCGTCACCGCCGCGTTAACCGAGGGGCGCATCGACCTGTCGGCATTGATGCAGCAACTGGGCGAAATGGGTATCACCAGCCTGCTGATCGAGGGCGGGGGCATGGTCATCGGTTCAGCGTTTGCCGCCGGCATCGTGAATAAAATATGTTTCTTCTACGCCCCGAAAATATTGGGCGGTGATGATGGGATTCCGATTTGCCGGGGGACGGGACCGGAGCGCATGCATCAGAGCATCGCCGTGCATGACTTGTCGGTGCTTCGATTCGACACGGACGTCATGCTTCAAGGCTACCTGAAACCCTCTTCTATTCATTGACAACAACCGTTTACACATTATTTTTACGGACATGTTCACAGGAATCATCGAAGGTTTAGGCACCATTTCCGCCATCCACCCGTCTGGTCAGGGAAGCCGGATG
>JAGTUY010000129.1 GCA_018224455.1 Desulfosarcina sp. | reverse complement strand
GTTCCATGATCGGGATAGAGGCTGATCCCGGCACTGGCCGAGACAATCAGCTCAAGTTCGCCCACTCTGAAAGGCTCTTGGAGGCCGTGAACCACTTTTTCAGCCAGGTGGGCGGCTTGCTGCAGACTTTTCACCTCGGAGAAAAGCAGCACGAACTCATCGCCACCCCACCGGCTTACGGTATCCATCGATCGCAATGAGGACAACAATCGCTCGGCCACCATGACCAAGAGCCGGTCGCCGATGGTGTGGCCATGGCGGTCGTTGATCGCCTTGAATTTGTCGAGATCGATGAACATGACCGCCATCTTGCCCCCATGGCGTCGGATGCTGGCGGATGCCTGGTTGAATCGGTCCTTGAGGAGCACGCGATTGGGCAACCCGGTCAAAAAATCGTGCTGGGCAAGATGACGCAGGTGCTTTTCCTCGGCAAGGCGGTCGGTAATATCCGATAGGATGGTCACGTAATGATCGATCCGGCCGTCGATACTCCTTACCGCGCTGACCGCCATCCATTGGGGAAAGATCTCGCCGTTTTTGCGGCGATTCCACACTTCACCCTTCCAATGTCCGTGATTGCGGACGCCCGCCCACATGTTCTCGTAAAATTGACCGTTCTGCCTGCCGGAGTTTAAAAAATCGGGGCGTTTTCCGACCAACTCGGTCATTGGATACCCGGTAGCGTCGGTAAAGGCCGGGTTGACTTTCAGGATACGATCTTCCCTGTCGGTAATCATGATCGCTTCGCCGCTGTTTTCGAATACTTTGGCCGACAAGCGGAGTTCTTTGACAACTTTCTTGCTCTCGACGAACGACAACGCCGCTTTCAAGCGGAATCTCAAATCCACGGGATATAAAGGACGCCTGAGTATATCGAAGAATTTCAGATCGTCCAAACCGGAAAAATCATTATCCCCTTGCATCATGGAATCCGGTAGAATCGCCAAGGCAGCGGCACCCCTGCTCCAGGCCAAGAAGTGATTTTTCAAATCTGATCGATTGAAAACGGAAAGGTCCAGATCGGCAACGATGACAATCGGGGCGTCATCCGACGAAGCGTTGGCATCATCATCCAATAGACGTTTTAGAAGGGAGGCGGCATCCAGCCAGGTTATGCGGATGGACTTGCATTTCTCGGCAACAGAATCGAATACACCTCGAACCGTTGGCGATTCAGTGATGATAAGGAGCTTTTGGGTCATCATCCACCTGTAACCGATGCATCAGAAGCACAAACTTGATTATTGCCGAGGAGCTTGTTGTTTACCGAATTGAGCTTCAAGGTAATCGGACGGTCCTCCGTGCTGCTGCCGGTAAAGCGGATGGGACCCGGATGGCGATAGTGGTCATCGCCGGGTGTGGCCGCCAGCCATTTTTCGCGGTAGGCTTTGACTATCCGAAATGCCGGGGAGTTAAGGTCGACAACACTTTTTTCCAAGACCAGCTCCAACCTGCCTTTGCGTTCCTCCAGGTGCATGAGCGGCGCAATGGGGATCCCGATGGGGCGCCAGTGGGCAAACTCCTGCTCCAGGTTCAAGATGGCGGCCATCTGGCCGGTGGCCCCGTTGGCGATCAGACTGAACACGGTCCGGCCCAGGTTGTAGGTGTAGATGCAGTCGAAGCGGGTGGGGTCGCTGCCCCGGCCGTCGTAGCCATAAAAATGGGTCTGGATCTTGAGTTTGGGGACGGACTGTTCGAAGATTTTAATGATGGGCGCCGGGATGGGGTCCTCTTCGTCCAAAAAGCCGGCCTTGACCAGGGCCGCCTTGAGGGTCTTTTTGGAGATGATGGTCGGCTTGATCATCAGGTACTCAGCTTGCCGCCAGTTCTTGAACAGAACCGGTCCGTAACGCTCCGGATCCAATTCGCCTTTCTCCATGGTCTTGACATACTGGGCGGCCTGGATGCCGATCTTGTAGCGGCCTTTCTCCTTCAAAATACCCAGATAGTCCTTCACCAGGTCGAGCAGGACCTTTTCCGTCTTCACCTGTGAGAACTGAAAATTGCCGTGGCTGTCCCGCTCGGTGAGCAGCCCCGCCTGGAAGAATTCGGGGATGTCGTTGAACAGCTCGTCGTCGCGGGCGTTCCAGACATTAAACGATTCACCTTCCTGGATGACCTGGGTCAAGCGACGAAGGTATTCCTGTTTTTCGGCAAGCGAAGGAAAAACAGAATGAAAATCGCGATCATGGCTCTTGTTGTAGTTTCCGATGATCGTGTTGAGCTTGATGATATAGGTCTGGATTTCGTTGATGAACTCCAGAATCCCTTCGGGAATCACGAGGACGCCGTAATTCTTGCCCATCGACGCGCGGTCCATGATGGCGTTGCAGACCACCCGCGAGAGATGGCGCAGGGTCATGCCGTAGGCGGTGTAGTCCACGACGCCGGCCTGCTCGGCCTTGGCCAGCCGGGCATGGTCCACGTAGTCGGCCAGGTCTTCTCCGATCAGGGTCATGT
The DNA here is from genome assembly GCA_018224455.1 of Desulfosarcina sp. Classification (GTDB taxonomy): domain Bacteria; phylum Desulfobacterota; class Desulfobacteria; order Desulfobacterales; family Desulfosarcinaceae; genus Desulfosarcina. The sequence goes on along the minus strand of JAGTUY010000129.1, from coordinate 4,419 downwards.
TGGCATGGGTCTGCAGGGCCACCTCCAGGGCCAGGTGGCTGGCCACACGGCCCATGACCTTGCACATGTGCCAGTATTTGACGTCCGAACTGGCGTCGGTGCAAAGGCTGGCGATGGCCTGGGAGAAGGCGCGGGCGGCGGTGTGGAACCCGAAGGACATCGCGCACAGCACCTTGCCCTGAGCGTCGCGGACCTGGATATCGCCGTCAATGGTTTTGGGCACGCTGATCACCTGGACGCCGTCTGTAAACATCTCCTGGGCCAGAAAGGCGGCGTTGGTGTTCGAGTCGTCCCCCCCAACCACCACCAGCGCGTCCAACCCGAGTTGCTTGCAAGTTTCCCGGGAAAGGTTCATCTTCTCGTGATTGTCGATCTTGGTACGTCCGGTCTTGATCATGGTGAAGCCGCCCAGGTTGCGATAGCGGTCGACCATGTCGGGGGTCAATTCGATGGTGTCGCCGTCGATGATGCCGTCCGGCCCCATGAGAAATCCAAAAATCCGCGTCCGGGGATTGGCCTGCTTGGCCGCATCGAACAACCCGGCGATGACGTTGTGGCCGCCGGGCGCCGGTCCGCCGGAGAAGACGATGCCGATGGTGCGGGCTTTGGCGAAGTTTGCTTGGGCATCCGCGCTCGGCTCAGTACCGGCCGTTACCCGCTGGACCGGGTTGCCGATAATGTGGCCCAGTTGGCGCCGCGCTTCCTTGTCGATCTCGAAATGGTAACCGGGATCGTTTTGCAGGCGAGTGAACGGCTGCTGGAACACCTCGCAAACCGGCGGCTGGTAAGCGATCCGCTCCTTCATTTCTGCGTTCACATCGGCAACGGCATCGGCGGTGGCTGAATGATTAAGCAGCTTACTGAGCCACAAATTAGAGGATTTTGTCATTTTGATTCTCGCAGTTGATAAATTTTGCTAATTGAATTTGGAAGTCGTAAATGTAATCACAAGGGATGCAACGTCATTTGTCCATGATTGCTCCTCATTTTTCACTCGGTTAGTTTCCAGCCATCATTGCTTCTATGTCCTCTTCGACGGTGCCGATGGGCTTGATGTCGAATTTCTCAACCCGTACCTTGGCCACATTGGGAGAGAGGAAGCCCGGCAATGTGGGTCCCAGGCGAATACCCTTGACGCCGAGGAACAGCAGGGCCGGCAGCACGGCCACGGCTTTTTGTTCGTACCAGGCGATGTCGTGGGAGATCGGCAGCTCCTCCATATCTTTCAGATCGTGACCGGAAATCAGGATTCCGGGATTCTTTCCCGCGCCGATGTTCACCTCGGTGATTTTAGGATGACCGTAGGTCGTGGTGTTGGCCTCGTCCCGCAGGGCCATGGTGTTGACGGCGGTCTCTCCGACCTTCATGACCATGGCAATCATGTCGTCTACAGAGAGGTCCTTGGTGGTCGACGCCAACGCTTCCATCAAAAAGCCATAGATGTAATCCTTTTCATACCCCAGGATCGCGGCATGGTCCGTTGCCTGACATTGAAAGCAGAAAATTGTTTTCCTCCCTTCTTGGTTTTTAAAAAAATTGTCCGTGCGAATGGCAAACACCAATCAAAAGAAACGCCCGCAATTTTCTTCCAGCAGGTACGATAGCACATCTCCCATCAATTGATTGATTGCTCTATAGCTCTCCAAGCTTTTTGACAAAATGTCCTCCTCGCGCTGCACATACCGCGACGGAATCAACTCATCCCGACAATTGGCGACCAATTCCCGCGCCGATTCCGGCGTTGTTTCCAGGTGAAACTGAATCCCGATAACGGCTCTGCCGATTTGAAACGCCTGGTTCTCACACCCGTCGCTTTCCGCGATGCGTATGGCTCCAGGCGGCAGGCTGAAAGTTTCGCCGTGCCAGTGGAAAACCTCGACTGATTCTGGAAATGCGAAAGTGGAATCGGTATTTGACGACACGGATCGGACCGGAAACCATCCGATTTCCTTTACTGAATGCTGATAAACCTTCCCGCCCATCGCACTTGCGATTAGTTGAGCGCCAAGGCAAATACCCAACACAGGTTTGCCGGACTCGACCACATTGCGGACAAATTTCTTTTCCAGCACCAGCCAAGGGAACTGGTCTTCATCATTGATGCTCATTGGGCCGCCCATGACCACCAGGAAATCGATTTCGTTTGGAGAAGGCAATTCAGCCGATTCATGCAGTTTGGTGCTGGTTATCTCGTGCCCGGCGTTTTGAAACCAGGATTCAATACTGCCGAGCCCTTCAAAGGGCACATGCTGCAAGTAGTGCACTCTCATCAATTCTCCTCATTATCGCAACCTACAGGCGGCGGACAGGTTGTCGGCAGAGTTGTTCTCCGCGACCGTCTATGCCCCTATGTCTGCTGGCCGAAAACCGTACTGATCAGGTAGGCGGTGTATCCGACATAGCAGATCAGCAAGGCCGCGCCTTCAAAGCGATTGATGCGGCCGGGCCGGCCCCGAAACCCATAGCCGATGACAAACAGGGAAACGGTCAACAGGCCCATGACAAGAATGTCCCGTGACAAAACCTCCGGGCCCACCGTCATCGGATGGATGGTTCCGGCGATTCCGACCACGGCCAGGGTGTTGAACAGGTTGGAGCCGATTATATTACCCAGCGCGATGTCGTGTTCTTGCTTTCGGGCCGCGATCATCGAAGAGGCCAGCTCCGGCAACGACGTGCCTACCGCCACGATGGTCAGTCCCACGATCAGATCGCTGACACCGAAACCTTGGGCGATCTCCACCGCACCCCAAACCAGAATGCGCGAGCTGACGATCAAAAGAACCATGCCGACCACAAGCCATAGAATGGCCCGACGAATCGGCATTTCGCGGACTTCGAGTTCCTGTTCCATCTGTCGGCCCAGTGCGTCTGTTTCCTTGCGTACACCTTGCCACAAGGTCCAGACCATAAGGCCAATGAACACTGCCAGCAGTACCAAGGCATCGGTTCGGGTTATGTCACCGTCCCAAATCTGCCAGGCGGCCAGTGCCGTGACAGCGGTGAGGATGGGCAGTTCCTTGCGCAGCACCTGGGAATGCACGGCGATAGGACTGATAATCGCCGTCAGGCCCAGAATGAGGGCGATGTTGGTGATGTTCGAGCCGTAGGCGTTACCCAGGGCGATGCCGGGATTCCCCTGAACAGCCGAGATGGCGGAAACCACCATTTCCGGCGCGGAGGTGCCGAAGCCGACGATCACCATGCCGATCAACAGCGGCGGCATGCCGAAATGGCGTGCCGTCGAGGCTGAACCCTCAACGAACCGATCGGCGCTCCAGACAAGAAGCGATAGACCGAAAACTAAAGCCAAAATTGCTGCAATCATTTTTTGTTCTTGTCCTCATTGTGTTCCAGCTGTCTTCCTTTGTCCTTATCCTGATTCATGATCCATCCCTCAGATATCAAATTTCGCGCAGGACATACGCTTACTGCCCGGCACCTTTCGCTTCAGCCTGCACGACCCGGTCCCGTCCGGCCAACTCCTCCAAGGTCGCGGGGGGCGGTCCCTCACCCCGCCGAACCACGCCGACGCAGCAGATCACCAGATATTTCGGGCCGAAATCCAGCACTCGATCGCGTTCCGCGCTGTAGAACATGCCATCTATCGCATCGATCTGTTTTCGCTTCGCGGGGCTCATGATGTTCCCCTTGATGGTCACTCGACTCCTCGATCCTCCCAGGCTGTTTTTGCCTTCACCTCATCGATGAGAAACCGCACGCCCTGGTTGTCGGACGGGTTCAGCCAGAGCATCTTTTCAAATATGTGCCCCGCCTCGTCAAAGCGCCCAAGACGCCAGAGACCCAATCCATATCGATTGTCTTTCTATGAAATCCCCTTCGAATGAATTCATGGATCACTTTGCGGTAGAAAAAAGGATGAATGGGGATCTTTTTTGCTCATCGTGTCTGCTCCCAAAACGTACGTTTCACTGCCGCAATCTATCCTCACTAAACCGGCTCATCGCCGAGGAGTTCAGCGAGTAGATCGCTGCCCCGCTCTCCCATGCTGCGCAACAGCGCCTCTATTTTTTCCATGGCCAGCGGCGACGGCTTAGCGCGACTGTTCTCCCAGCGGTTGATGGTTGGGTAGGTCACGCCGAGCTTGGCCGCGAATTTTTCCTGGGTGAGCCCCGTTTGTTCCCGAAGCTCGCGGACTAATCGGGATATGTCAGCCTGGGCATTCAACGTCGTTCTCCTTTCAGATCCGAAAGAGACCTGGTAAAAACAATTATATCACGCTCCCCAACAGATGATATATCATACAATAAGAGTAAGCGATGTCAAGTGCGATTTCCGCGGGAGGATTTTCAGGACTGGGCGTCACCACCCAGGCCTTCGTGGGGACCAATGCCGCTATCGGCTCCAGCGTGGCTATGCCCCGCATCCCCCCCTCCCCATTAATTTCCCTCCTGGCCC
>JAGTUY010000128.1 GCA_018224455.1 Desulfosarcina sp. | reverse complement strand
CCGCTGCGGGTTCGTATGAAGGCCGCGGAAATGATCGGCGATGTCGGTGAATTGGAGGCCATCGAGCCCATCCGTAATCTCAAATTCGGCAACCAGCGTCTGCAGGAGCAGGTGGATGCTGCCGTAGGCAAAATCCATAAACGCTTCTACACCCGCGAATGCCCCTTTTGTGCGGAAATCATCAAAAAGCGCGCCAAGGTCTGCAAACATTGTGCTAAAGAGGTGGCTGGTGTTTAGCTGTCAGGAACCAGCCTGACTGCATGTAACCCGGTGCGCCGTTTATAGGCTTTGCAGGCAGACGGCGTGGTCCTGCCTTTGCCTCTATGGCCCGCTACAATCATCTATCCAGTCACCGGCCAATCTGAAATTTCTTCCCAACGGTGAGGCATGGTGGAAAACGACCATCATCTGGCAACAATGCTGACCGCCGTCAAGCGGATTGAGGCAGATCTGGAAGCGCACCACCCCAAAGCCCTGCTGTTGTTCGGCTCACTGGCCCGACACCTGGCCGGTGAGCCCGGCGACCATCTTCCCAACGATGTGGACCTGCTGGTGGTAACCAACAATACCCCGTTTCTGGTCATGAAAAAGGATTACGGAACTGCGGTTGAGTTGCACAGCTTCCCGGTGGCACGAATCGTGGGAATTGCCAAGAGCCTGCGGTACGACAGCCGACCGGTCGCCCTTTCCAAGCTTTACGGCCGGGTGCTGGCCAAAGCGCACGCCATCGATGTGATCGCTGCTGCCATGATGCTGGGCCCGGCTTACGGAGATGTCGGCATCGAACAGATCGAGATCAATGGTATAATCGACACTCGGGATTATTCGATCCATCGGGTCCTGATGGGAGGCGGGTGGTGGGAACGGCTTTGCCGCTATGCTGCAGAACGACGCGGCCCGTTGATGCGGTTTACCGATAAACTAGTACGCAACTATGACTTTGAGGAATGAACCGTAATCGTATCTCAGCGGCGCCGTCCGCGTTGATTGACATTCATGGAATCATAGGACCGAAACACCAATCGCTCCCTGGCCAACCGGTCGGGCGCGACCGGGGGCGGCGGGTCTGTCTGGGATAGGATAACGGCCTCGTCTCTATAGGGAATGGCCGCCAGTCCGTCCCCTTTCTTCTTTCCGGTCGCCGCATCCAGAACCGTTGCGCCGGACCCGTCGGACACCACTGCTATTGGTAACGGCGGCGTGCCGTAAAGCCTCGCCGCCGAAACGATTTCCCGCTCTCTTGATCCCAGTGAGCCGGCCGCGCATTTAACGGCCATTAACGGCCTGCCCCCGATTTGAATGACCAGGTCCACCGTCGACCGATACACCTGCCCATCGATCTCCACATCAATCGGTGCATCCACGATTACATCTTCACGCCGGTAGCCTTTGACTTCGATGAGATATCGTTCCACCTGCTGACGGTTGGCTTCGGCACCCATATTAGGCACCGGTTCTCCGGTAATAAAATCGACGATGACGTCCGGATTGGAATCTTCTTTCACAGGCCGCTCCAAAGTAATGGGTTCCTTAACTCCGTTGGTGCATTTCACAATCCTTTACCGTTGTCAAACCGTCGTCCGCCGAACCATGGCCAGCAGGGTGGTCACCAAAATCACGGCGCCGCCGGCAAGGGTGTGGGACGACGGTATTTCATGCAGCAGAAAATAGGCAAAGACAATTCCATACACGGGCTCGAGACAGGCGATCACGGATGCCAGCTGGGCGCGGACAACAATCAGCCCGCGAATAAACAGGGCGTGGGACAGGGCCGTGCAGACCACACCCAATAGGGCCAGCATGCCCAATTGACCGGAATCGATGGGCACATTGACCCATGCCGTTATTGGCAGCAGCAGCAGGGTCACACCGGCATTCTGGTAGAAGGCGATGACGACCGGCGGGTATTGCCTTACCCATTTGCGGTTCAACATAGAGAGGATGGCAAATGTGAATCCGGAGACGGTCCCCCAACAGACACCGGAAAAAACATCTCCGCCGAAAGACGACGGGTAGACCATGATGCACAATCCCAACACGACCAAAAGGGCTGTGGCCATGTCCATCGGACGGCGTTTTTCCTCAAACCACCAGGGCTCTAAGCATGTGATGAACACCGGGAAGGTGGAAAAGGCCAGCAGGCCTACGGCCACGCTGGAAACCTGGATGGCATGAAAAAAGGTGATCCAATGAACCGCCAGGATCAATCCCAGCAGGCTAAACAACCCCATTGTTTTCGCATTTTGGGGATGTTTGTTGGGTTGGGTCAATAGCAGAACCAGGCCTAAAGCGATGGCGGCGAATCCGGTGCGGCCCAGAACGATGAACCACGCGGGCAGCGCCAGAAATTTACCGAACAATCCGGCAAGACCGAAAAGCAACACGGCCACATGGATATCAATCAGTCTCGAGGCGTCAATCTTTTTCAATTTGGACCTTTTATGGAAAAGCGGAGCGGAGCCGGATGTGTACCCTGAACCGCGATGATTGATCAATTAAAAAACTTACCCGTGGTTTCGAAGGCCGGGGATTTGCCATATCCATCAAGGTGGCATTGGATGCACGTGATGCTTGGTTTGCAACTGTCGCCGGCGGCTTGATCAGCCCGCTGGCACTATGCCCGACGCACCGGCCAAACCGGTTGACAATACAACGAAAAGCATAGTATGCAAGACCTGCATTTCATTTCAAATCTTATGTTTAGACGTGTTTCTCAACGGGGAGGCCGGAGCGCCCATGAGCCCATCCTGCAGGCGGTTGATCATTTTCACGCTATGGTTCCTCACCCTTTTTCTTGCTCTGACTGTCCAGGCACCCATGGTGTCGGCATCCGAACCGCAACACCGGTCTGGCGGCCATCTCGAAGGCAATCCGGCAACTGCCGAAACATCCTCCGCCGAGCATCCTACGGAAGCGGTTCACCCCGCTGCGGACCAGGGCGGCCACCACGGTCATGAAGACCTGGGTCCGGTCCTGCCACTGTGGAGCTGCATTCCCTTTGCCTGCATGCTTTTATCCATTGCCTTGTTTCCGCTGCTGGCCCCGGAGTTCTGGCACCACCACTTCGGCAAGGTGTCAGCCTTCTGGGCGGCGGCGATGGCCGTTCCGTTTCTTTTTGTGTACAAGGGCACCGCCTTGTATGAAATCATTCATATTATCCTGGCGGACTATGTGCCCTTCATTATTCTGCTGTGGTCGCTGTATACCGTTTCCGGCGGCATCCTGTTGAAGGGATCGCTGCGGGGGACACCGGTGGTCAATGTGCTCATCCTGACGTTGGGAACCCTGCTGGCCTCCTGGATGGGCACCACCGGGGCCGCCATGCTCCTGATCCGACCATTTCTCCGGGCCAATAATTACCGCAAGAACCGCACGTTCATGGTGGTCTTTTTCATCTTCCTGGTGGCCAACATCGGCGGCTCGCTGACCCCATTGGGGGATCCTCCGCTCTTTTTGGGGTTTTTGCATGGCGTCACCTTCTTTTGGACATTTGCCATTATGCCCCACATGGCGACCGCCGCCGGATTGCTGCTGGTGGCCTATTTTTTTCTGGATCTTTACCATTACCGCAAGGAAACCGGGCGCGTCCCGGCAGACGAAGCCGAGAAAACACCGTTGAAACTGGTTGGGATTCACAAT
>JAGTUY010000127.1 GCA_018224455.1 Desulfosarcina sp. | reverse complement strand
TGGGCCAGCGCGGCAACCACCACTTCGCCCATGCGGTAGGCTTTGGAAACATCTTCAAGGGTAACGATATTTGTCATCGTTTCAGTTCCTCTTTTATGCAGGGACATCACAAAATTTCGTGATTTAAAACCAGGCTGGACAACGTGATCATGCCGACGATCTCTCCCTTGTCCTCGACCGGGGCACGGCGAATACCAATGCGCTGCATCAGACGGATTGCGTAGCGAATGTCCATTTGGGCCGGAACCGTTATGACCGGTTTGGTCATAATTTCATAAACAAAGACGCTTTCAGCGTCACGACCGGGTACGATCACGCTTTTCACCAAGTCCATTATGGTGACGATGCCCCAGGCATCGTCATCGTTACGCTTGGCCACCAGCAACTCGAATGCGCGGGAAGACCGCATCTTGGCGGCGGCATCTTTGGCGGACGCCATTCCGTCGATACTCAGAATTTCCTTTTGCATAACATCTCTTGCCCGTATGATTTGGCCCGACATAACGCCTCCTTCTCACATAGATGCATAGTTTGAAAATTATATGTGTTTACAAATATTTATTCCGGACCTCTTCCTTAAACTTCTCCATCTGGCTTTCAAGCCCGAGCACCTCCTCCACCGACAACACAAATGCGATGCCGGTTCCCGGCTTATCGAACTCACCGGCGGTTTTTATGGCTTCCAAAACCTGTTTCACGATGTGTTCTTCAAGCAGGAACATCACGATATCCGTTTGGTCTTCGAGCGTCAGTCCGAAAAACGTCTTGGCCTCGCGCATGCCGGTGCCACGCGCCGGTATAATGGTTGCGCCCGTGGCGCCGGCAGCTTTGGCCGCATCCACAATGGAATCGGTTTTGTGTGTTTTTACCGGGGCGAAAACAATTTTGAATCGCATGGATTTTCTCCTTTTGACCGCGTTTTAAGACTGCGGCCGGCGAGCCAATGGGTAACCTGGGCGTACCCCATGACGGTGATGATCGGAAACAGGCTTGCAAATGCAATGAGACCGAAGCCATCCAGTGCCGGGTTACGCCCGGGAACGGCTTCGGACAACCCTAATCCCAGAGCAGCCACCAACGGCACCGTAACCGTCGATGTGGTCACGCCGCCGGAATCATACGCCAGTGCGATCATCTTTTTGGGAGTCGTGAATGTCTGCACAACAACGACGATGTATCCGGCGAGAATATAAACGTGCAGCGGCGTCCCGGTAACGATGCGAAAGGCACCCAACGCAATACCTGCGGCCACGCCAAAAGCCACGGTGATGCGCAATCCCCAGGGACTGATAACGCCACTGGAAACCTCACCGGCTTTGAGCGCCACGGCCAAAAGAGACGGCTCGGCAATGGTCGTCGAAAATCCGATTAGCGCGGCAAACAGGTATACCCATCCGTAGGCGGTCCAATCTGTGAGATTATCAGTATTGCCTCCTCCCAGGAAGGTTGGGTCAGAAAGCTGAGTGGCCATCATCTTGCCCACCGGAAACAAGGCTTTTTCCAAACCGATGAGGAACATGGCCAGCCCGACAACCACGTAAACGCCGCCGATGACGAGACGACGCAGATGCGGGATGGGCTGACGCAAAACGAGCATTTGGAAACCGGTGATCAACGCTAAAATCGGCAGGACATCTCTGATCGTGGCCAGCAGCACCGCACCCGCTTCAAATATAAAATCCATGATCGACTTTCCTGTTGTCATTTAAAAACAATGACTCCGTAACCCATAACAAAAATCATAGGCAGCAGCGAGGCAAACGCGATCAGCCCGAAGCCGTCCAGCAAAGGGCTGCGGCCCTTGATGATGGACGCCAATCCCACTCCCAAGGCGGCCACCAGGGGGACGGTGACCGTTGAGGTTGTGACGCCGCCGGCATCATACGCGATGCCGATAATCTCTTTGGGGGCAATCAGCGTCATGAGCATGACCAACACGTAACCGCCGATGATCAGATAATGGATGGGCCATCCGCGGAGAATGCGCAGGACGCCGATGAGAATGGCGATGCCCACCGAAAAGGCCACGGACAGCCGCAGGCCAAGCGCGTAGCTTTTGATAGCATCCTTGGATGATGCAATCAGTCCACCCCCTGCGGCGATTTCGGCTGCTTCCGCTGAAACGGCAATCAGGGCCGGCTCGGCCACCGTAGTGGAAAATCCAAGCATAAAAGCGAAAACAAGCAACCAGAACAGGCTGCCCTTGCGCGCCAATGCCTGGGCCATGGCCTCACCGATGGGAAACAGCCCCATTTCCAGTCCTTGAACAAAAAGCATGAGCCCAAACACGACCAAAACACTGCCGAAAACCACTTCGACAAAGTTGGGTAGCGGCTGCCGCAGCACAATGATCTGGAAGAAGGCGATAACGATAATGATCGGCAGCAGATCTTTGAAGGAAACCCACAGTTTTTTTGGCACCAGCATTGTCATGGCGGGTGCAACGGTCAATTTTTTAGCGGCCATAAAGTATAAAACCTTTAAAAGCAATCGTAAGACGTTGACACAGACTTTGTTTAGTTTGCACGTTTTCTCCGGTCACGCTACACGGATAGCTTCTCCCACCGGAGAAGCTGGGCCACGACCATCCCGGCGATAAAGCCGGCCGCCAGGTTCGAGGCCAGGGTGATGCCCAGGATCAGGGTGGCGACGAAATAGTCTTTGCGGTCTTTCAGGTCCATGATGGTGAGCGTCAGCTGTGAGCCCGCGAACACCAGCAGAACACCCAAAATGGACATGGGCAGAAGATTGAAAAGACCGACGATATCGTTGCCGAAAAACATCGCCAGCGCTAAAAAGAGCACCCCGATCATCACGTTGGATCCGGCAGTTCTCGCTCCGAAGCGGTAATGGGCCGCCAGCCCCCCGGCACCGTGACACAGCGGCATGCCGCCCACGCAGAAGCTGAAAAAATTGGCCAGGGCCATGCTCACACAGGCCTTGCGATTGGTGACCATGGCCGACCGGTCCCCGAAATACTCCTTTGAAAGATCCGTGTAGGCCAGCACCGCGTTGCCCAGGGTCATCGGCAGCTGCGGCAGCACCAGGGCGAACAGGGCGAAGGTGAAATCGGCCTTTCCCGGAAACCCGAAGGGAAGCATCTCGGGGAGGTGAAAGCCGAACCCGCTGCTTAAATCGAACCGGGCGCCGAAAGCAAGGCCTGCGGCGAGCCCGCCCGCCACAACGATCAACCCGGCAGGGAATTTCTTATTGTCCAGCAGCAACAGGGTGACGATGGCCGCGATGGCACCGATCACCAGGCTGATGGGAAGGGGCCCGATGGACTGGATAGCAAGATGCGGCTCCACCGCCTGCTGGAGTGCCTGATATGTGGAAGTTCCGATCATGAACTTGACCCCGCCGGTAATCAGCAGGGCCCCGGTGGACAGCTGCACACCCCGGATCACGGCATTGGGGGTGAACTTGCGGATAATGTCGATGGCCCCGGTAAGCCCGACGATCAACAGAAACACGCCCATGAGGAGCGACGAGGCCAGAATCTGATCGGCGCTCATGGCGGTGGCGATGGCGTAAGCCCCGATGACCTTCATGGGCTGGACCGGCACGGTGATGCCGAAATACACCCCTGAAGCAATAAAAAAGACACCGATGCTCAGAAACAACCCCAGCGCGTTGAGGCCGTTAAACAGGACCATGGCGATGGCAATGGGCAGCAAGGTGCCCAGATCGCCCAGAGAACCGGCCAACTCCATTCGATTAAATTTGAAACGTTCCGACATGGATTCTCCTCACAAGCCGATAAATGATCGGTGCAGCAATTTGGCGCACAGGACGAACAAAATGACACTGAAAATAGCGCGAATGCTTTTGCCCTTGAGACGGCTGCTCATGATCCTCGCCCCGGCCTGGCCTCCCGCGAAAGAGGCCACGGCGGCGGGCAGGATGAACGTCCAGTTGATTTCGGCCATGGAGGCGTAGCCCAGAAAACCGGTCAGGGAGGAAAAGCACACGATAAAGGTCGAAGAGGCGGCGGCAATCTTGGTGGGTGTCTTGAGCACGTAGATGAGAAGCGGCACGACGAACACGCCGCCGCCGATGCCCAGCAATCCTCCCATGAGACCGATGCAAGCGCCGATGACGATGCCGCCGGCCACTTTTGTGGTCGGCGACAAGTCGGCGTTCCCGACTTCTTTCGCCGGCGACATGAGCATGCGCACGCCGGCTATGGCCAGCACAAATGACATGATCATCAAAAACGGTTTCAGGTCGATGCGTACATTCAGAAACGACCCAAGCGGTGCGGCCAGGCTCGATGCAACGATCAAGGGGATCGACAGGGAAAAATCCACCATCTTTTTGCGGGCATAGGTATAGGCGGCGGATGCGGCGGCGATGAGATTGAGAAACAGCGACGCCGAGGCCGCATCGGTCTTGGCGAAACCGAGGATCACGAACAATGGAGAGAAGATCAGGCCGCCTCCCAGGCCGACCATGGTCAGCACCAGGGCGATCACGAAAATGGCGGCAATCAACAATACGGTGATGCTCATGGCTTCAGGCGGTCTCCAGCCTGCGGTTATTGCTGTTCAGGATCGCGCTTTTCCTGTGTGCATGGATGTTCCTTGACATCGCCATGACATTCACGGATCTGCTGCGGGCTGCAGTTTTCGGGTTTGTCTTTCAATTGGTCGGGTTGTTGACAACAATTTTGGCACATATCGTCCTCCTTTAGGTTAGGGTTGTCCACCGGCGCCGGATCGATCCGGCGGCAACTGATTGAGTGAAAAATATCCGTTGCCGCCAGCGCATTGATCTCCGTGGCAATTCGTGCCAGGGCCGTTCGATCCACCGCATAATGGGTCCAGTATCCGCGCTTTTCCCCC
>JAGTUY010000126.1 GCA_018224455.1 Desulfosarcina sp. | reverse complement strand
TGTGGCAGGTGTCCAGGCAGACCCCCACCCGCGCCTTGTCTTCAACCCCGGCAATAATGGCGGCCAGGTGCTCAAACCGGTGACCCAGGTTGGTTCCCTGGCCAGCGGTGTTCTCGATAACTGCCGTCACGCCGCGCGTCTGCGCCAGGGCCAGGTTGATCGATTCGGCAATCCGGGCCAGGCAAGCGTCCTCGGCGATCTTGTTCAGGTGGCTGCCCGGATGAAAGTTCAGGTATTTCAACCCCAGCTGCTCGCAGCGGCTCATTTCATCGATGAAGGCCGTCCTCGATTTTTGCAGTCCCGCTGGTTCGGGGTGCCCCAGGTTGATCAGGTAGCTGTCGTGAGGCAGGATCTGATCCGGGGAGTATCCGGCAGCCTCGCAGTTCTCCTTGAACCGATGGATTGATGCCTCCGTCAACGGCTTGGCCTTCCACTGTCGCTGGTTTTTGGTAAACAGGGCAAAGGCCGTGGCATCGATTGCTTTAGCGTTCAGCGGTGCGTTCTCCACACCGCCGGATGCGCTGACGTGGGCGCCGATATATTTCATGGATCCTGTTCCTTTTTTTGGGTTGACCGAACCTGTCGGTGCTCACCTCCCGACAGGGATTCTGCCGGCCTGATGTTGCACGTGTGGGTCCGGTTGTCGAAGACGATCACCGCCTGCCCCGCATCCAGTTGGCGGCGCACCATGGCCACATTTTCCGCCAGTGAGCCACGGGTGTACCCCGAATCGGTGCCGTCGCGGGTCACGAACTCCTCGATGAGGCCGGAAAGCGCCTCCGGGCTCAACTGTCGGTGAGGAACAACCAACATCTCTTCGCGGTCAGGCATCGGGTCGCTTTCCTTGCGGGCGAAACAGCGCTTTGATCGGCTTATCCGCATACTGATCCGCGGTGCCTTGAACAGCCGCTATCAGTCGGGCAACCTTATGCAAATCCTTTCTTCCCGGAGACATCTCCACACCTGAGCTGACGTCAATCGCCGCCGGCAGGGCCGCACGGACCGCCTCGGCGACATTGTCCGGGGAGAGGCCACCGGCGAGCACCAGCGGTTGACGATGCCCGAAGTCTCTGGCCGCCCCCCAGTCCCAGGCCATGGCATTGCCGCCGGGAAGCGGACCCTTGGCACACTCCACCAAATACCCATCGACCTCGAAACCCGGTGCATCGTCGAAACCCGGCTTGCCGTCGACGAACAGGGCTTTGATTACGCCCACCCCCTCGGTTTTCAACCGCGCCGCCAGACCCGCCGATTCCCGACCGTGAAGCTGCGCCATGGAAAGGCCGCAGCGTTCAACCCGAGCCATGATATATGAAAAACCGGCGTCGACGAAAACGCCCACGGCAGCCGCGGTTTCCGGCAGTGCCCCCACCACCGCCCTGGCCTGGTCCGCAGTGACATGGCGCGGGCTTTTTGGAAAAAAGACCACACCGATGGCATCTGCACCCAGACTCACGCATTGGGCGGCCTCATGGGGATGGGTCAACCCGCAGATCTTTACTTGGGGAAAATGCCGGCTCATCGAAGGCGCATCGGTCATGCAGCACCGTTGCCCGGGGACGCCGACCCGGCGTCGACACCCATCAACTCACGAATGAACCGGACCGGATCCTTGGAGCGGACAATGCATTCCCCCACCAGAAAATTGAAGATCCCGGCCTTCAGATTCCGTTGAATGTCCGTCGGCGTGGAAATGCCGGAGGCTGCCACGGGCACCTGGTCGGGCGCCAGGCGGGCGACCAGATCCAAAGCGATGGCGATGTCCGTTTCAAAGGTGCTCAGGTTACGATTGTTGATCCCCACCAGCCGGGCACCGCAGGCGGCGACGGTGCGGGCATCCGCCTGCGTGTGGATTTCAACCAGGGCGTCCATGCCCAGTTCGCGGCACAGGGCGTAAAGCCGATTCAGTTTTTTCTCGGTGAGGATTCTGGCGATCAGCAGAATGGCATCCGCACCGGCGGCCGCTGCTTCGTACACCTGGTAGCGGCTGATGATAAACTCTTTTCTCAGCACCGGCAGGGCACAGGCGGACCGAGCGGCCGTCAGATCCTCGAGGCAGCCCTTAAAATAGGTGGGATCGGTGAGCACGGAAACGGCCGCTGCACCCCCTTTTTCATACCGCAAAGCCGTCCGTGTGGCTTTTAAATCAGGAGCGATGTCGCCTTTGGAAGGTGATGCCCGCTTGATTTCAGCGATGATGTTTACCCCGGTGGCACCCGGTTGGGAGAGCGTTTCAAAAAAGGGCCGGAAGTCTGTTCGCTGCCGGGCCAGTTCAGCCAACCGGCCCTCGGGGATGCTGTTTCTGGCCTGCGAGATCTCGCGTCCCTTTTGTTTAACAATTTCCGTAAGGAAGTCTATCGGCATCATTCACTATCTCTCACCTAAGCTGAAATTTTCAGACGGTTGCGGAAACGTTCGAGATCAAGGCTTGCGAATCCCGAGGAATGCGGCGTACTGACGGTGCACCGCAGCAACGAGGGATGAAGCGTAACGCGCATATCGGACGTTTTCCGAAACCGTCCATTTAGTTATCCGTTATCGCGGGTATAGACCGCCAATGCCTCCAGTTTGCCCATGGCGGACCCACTGTCGATGGCCTGTTCGGCCAGGGCGATGCCCGTCGTCAGGTCCGCGGCCTTCTGGCAGGCCACCAGCGCGGCGGCGGCGTTGAGTAGCACCACGTCCCGCCTGGGTCCTTTTTCTCCCGTCAGGATCCTGCGCGTAATGGCCGCATTCTCCGCCGGGTCGCCGCCGGTCATCTGGTCCGGCTCGGCCAGCCGGCCGAAATACCGCTCCGGGTAGATGTCATAGGTACGAATCATGTCGTTCTCCAGCTGGGAGACGCGCGTGGGGGCGCACACGGAAATTTCGTCGAGCCCGTCGTGCCCGTGGACCACGAATGCACTCCTGGCACCCAAAAGACGAAGCGCCTCGGCGAACATCTCGGTAAGCTGGGGAGCGAACACGCCAAGCAGTTGGCAGTTGGCGCCGGCCGGATTGGTCAGCGGCCCCAGCATGTTGAAGATGCTTCGCAGGCCCACCTCCGTGCGTGCCTTGGCAGCAAAACGCATGGCGCTGTGGTATAGCGGGGCAAAAAGAAAGCCGATGCCGATCTCATGGACCGCCTCTTCGACCACTTCCGGGTCTGTATCCAGCTTAATTCCAAGGATTTCAAGCACATCGGCGCTGCCGCACATGGACGAAACGCTGCGGTTGCCGTGCTTGGCCACGGTCACCCCGCATCCGGCCACGACAAATGCCGTGGTGGTGGAGATGTTGAAGGTTTTGAGCCCATCGCCACCGGTGCCGCAGGTGTCCACCACCGGCATGGCGGCGGCCTGGATGCGGTGGGCCTTTTTGCGCATGGCCCGGGCCGCGCCGGCCAGTTCTTCAACGGTTTCCCCTTTGGTGGCCAGGGCGGCCATCATGGCGCCCACCTGGGCGTCGGTGGTTTTGCCGTCAAAGATCTCAGACATCATCTCCGCCATCTGGGATTGGTTCAAATCGGTTCGGCTGATAATGGTTGCCAGGTGATCCTTGAACATGGTCCGAATACTCCTTTTATTAACTATTTAAGGCCTAAATCATTTTTAAAAAATTGCGCAGCAACCGCTTACCCAGCGGAGTCATGATGGATTCGGGGTGAAACTGGATCCCCTCGGTGACATGGGACCGGTGCCGGATACCCATGATCTCGCCGTCCTCCGCGGTGGCAGTCACCGCCAGACAGTCGGGCAAACTTTCCTTCTCCACCGCCAGGCTGTGGTAGCGCATGGCCTGAAATGGTTGTTTGATGCCGGCAAAGATTCCCTTTCCATCAGCGGTGATGGCCGATGTTTTGCCGTGCATCAGCCGCTTGGCGCCAATCACCCGGCCGCCAAAGACATGGGCGATGGACTGGTGGCCCAGGCAAACGCCGAGGATCGGTATCGTTCCGGAAAACCGCCGGATCGTATCCACGGAAACACCGGCGGACGCCGGACGGCCCGGCCCCGGTGAAATCACGATGGCTTGGGGAGCCATCGCCGCGATTTCGTCCACGCTGACAGCATCGTTTCTTTTCACCTGGACCCCTTCGCCGATCTGCTTGAGATACTGGACCAGATTATAGGTGAAGGAGTCGTAATTGTCGATCATCAGTATCATGGTGTTGTTTCCACCCCCTGGCGGGTCAGTTCGAGGGCCCGTTGAATGGCCATGGCCTTGTTGACGGTCTCCAGCCGCTCGCTTTCCGGATCCGAGTCAGCCACAATACCCGCTCCAGCCCGCACGGTAAGCGTCCCGTTTTCAATACAGGCGGTCCGGATGGTAATGGCCAGGTCCATGTTGCCGCTGAAAGAGACGTATCCGACGGCGCCGCCATATGGCCCTCGGGGACTTTGTTCCAATTCGTCGATGATCTGCATGGCCCGCACCTTAGGTGCACCGGAAAGGGTGCCGGCGGGAAAGGAGGCCCGCAGCAAGTCCCATGCATCGTAACCATCCTCAATATCACAGTTGATGTTGGAAACCAGGTGCATGACGTGGGAGTAACGCTCCACCACCATCAGATCCGTCACCTGGACCGTGCCGGTCCGGGCGATCCGGCCCAAATCATTCCGCCCCAAATCCACGAGCATCAGGTGCTCGGCCCGCTCCTTCTCGTCGGCCAGCAGTTCCGAGGCCAAGACCCGGTCCGCCTGTTCACTGGCTCCCCGGGGTCGGGTACCGGCGATGGGTCGCAGGGTGGCCA
>JAGTUY010000125.1 GCA_018224455.1 Desulfosarcina sp. | reverse complement strand
GTTGTTCACCAGCACGTCGATCCGTCCGGACGCCTTCAAGACCGTACCCAGGTAGTCGGATACGGCGCTTTCCGAGGCCACGTCCACCTGGTGGTAGCACGCCTTGCCGCCGGCGGTTTCAATGCCCTGGGCCGTGGTCTGGGCTGCATCCAGATTGCTGTTGTAATTGAAATAGACGGTGGTCCCCGGTGCGCTCAGGGCGGCGCAGATGGCCCGTCCGATGCCTCGTGATCCCCCGGTTACCACGACGATTCGATCGCCCGATCCGCTCATGATGTCCTCTCAAAAATCCGGTCGGCGATGCGGTCCATGTCGTCGATCAACCCCCGGTAGCTGCCCTCCAATGCGGACAGATCCAACGACGGCAGGAATTGATCCGCCGTTTCAGCAGCGACGACGTCGCTGCCCATCACGATCAACCTGGTTTTTTCGGCCACCAGGCGGGCGCAGGTGTTGGCAAAGACCCGGGCCGTGGCCAGGGTGGTTTCATCCGCCTCGTTCACGGCCAGGCGGGCCATGCTTTCTCCTACCTCCACGTGGGTCATCATGTCGGCCAGGGCGAACATGACTTGCTGGTGGCGGGTGAGGCGGTTGTCGTGGGCAAAATCGATGGTGCGGTTCAACGCCCGTACACAGGCGGCCAAGGTCCGGCAGCCGGCCCGATCGCAGTCGCCGTGGAGCCCATCCAGCCCCTTGGCCATCTCTTCGTAGAAGGCGCCTTTGGTCTTGCGAGCCTTTTTCCAGCGAAAGGTGGATACGATGTTCTGCTGGATTTCACTGGTGCCTTCGTAGATACAGGTTATTTTTACGTCTCGTTTGATCTTTTCTACGCCGAACTCGCTGATGTAGCCATAGCCGCCCAGGGCCTGCATGGCATCGTCCGCCGCCCGGTTGGCGGCTTCGGAGGTGAAGAGCTTGGCAATGGATCCCTCTACCTGAAAGTCCTCGTCTTCACTGTCTATCCGGCGGGCAATGGATTCGATGTGGGCGGCGGCGGCCTTCAGGTTGACCCAGTGGGGGACGACCAGTTTGTTGGTGTAGCCCTTTTTAGCGGAAAGAGGGCCGCCGAACTGGATCCGTTCGTGGGCATACGGGATGACGATTCCTTCCAGGGCAGCCTCTCCGGCCCCCAGGGCCATCGCCGCCACCATGAGCCGGGTGTAGCCGAACACCTGGTTGGCCTGCTTGAGCCCTTTGCCGGGGGCGTCGCCGATCATGTTTTCCACGGGGACATAGACATCGGTAAAGGTCAGGGGTGAGGTGTTGGACGCCCGGATGCCGTGCTTCTCCTCGCCCTTGTGCTGCTCGAAGCCCTGGGTGCCCTTTTCGACCACAAAAAAGGTAGGGCCTTCGGGGGTCTGCGCCAATACGGTCACGAAATCGGCGTAGCCGCCGGTGGAGATGAACTGCTTGGAACCGTTGATCCGGTAGCCGGTGAGTGTGCCGGAATCGTCCATGACCGGCTCGGCCTTGGTCCTGAGCGACGCCAGGTTGCTGCCGGCTGCCGCTTCGGTCACCGCGTAGGCCACCAGGCTGTGGCCGTCGGCAACGGCGCCCAGCCAACGTTCCTTCTGAGCTTCGGTGCCGCCGACAATGATGGGGTCCGAGCCCAGCTGGATGGCAAAAAAGGCGGTTCCCACACCCAGGCAGATTTTACTCATCTCCCGGGTGACGGCGCAGCAGTCCATGGCGCCGCCGCCCATACCGCCGTAGGCTTCGGGAATGAACAGCAGCTGGAGCCCGATCTCCGGGCTCAGCATCTCCCGCACGGCGGCTTCGGGAAAAATTTCGTCACGGTCCCATTCCAGGACAGCTTTTTTGGTAAGCAGGCGTTTGGACAGCCGGCGGACGGTGTCGACCACCATCTGCCGAGTCCCTTCGTCCAATCCACCCAGCGGGCGATGGGTTCCGGTGTCGGTCATGATTGGCTTTTCCTTCGGGGGAGATCGTCTAACGGTTGTGACCCGATTGAAATCGATCAGTCTTCGTCTTTGACGATAACGCTTTTGCCCTTGTACTCGCCGCATTCGGGGCAGGCATGGTGGGGAAGTTTGGCTTCGCCGCATCCCGGGCAGGTTCCCACTGCCGGGGATGCGATTTTGTCGTGGGCCCGTCGTTTATCCCGTTTTGACTTAGATGTCTTGTGCTTCGGTACAGCCATTAGTAATCTCCTAACATATTAAAATAGTTATAATTATTTAAGAATTAGCCCGCTTTTTGATGGGTTGCGCCTGTAGTAATTAAAAAGCCGGCGAATGTCAAGGCTTTTCCCAAAAATCTTTCCCGCCGCACCCTTGTTCCCCCTTTGGGGATGTGGTAATGAGGGAGCCTGCGACCGGCCCTGATCGGCTGGTTTCGATTTCATTGATTGTTATTACGACCGGTTAAGGTCTTCTTCATGCGATCGGAACGCCACAGGCAGACCGGCGGTTGACCTCAGGATTGAAGGCCAACGACTGCCGGTGAGCACGGTAACGGCGCGACACGCCGTGACCGGTAAATAACTTACTGTTTAACTAGATGTGTCATTGGCATCAGTTTACGAACGACTAACATAAGGCAGATCAACCATGGCAACCATCGTTACCCGATTTCCCCCGAGTCCTACAGGCTACCTGCATGTGGGCGGCGCCCGCACGGCTTTGTTCAACTGGCTGTACGCCCGTCAGAACAGCGGCAAGTTTGTCTTGCGCATCGAAGATACGGATGCGGTACGTTCCACCCAGGCATCTGTGGATGCCATTTTCGAGGCGATGCGCTGGCTGGAGCTGGACTGGGACGAAGGTCCCTTTTTTCAATCCCAGCGGTTCGACCTGTACCGGGAATACCTCCAGAAATTGCTGGATTCGGGGGATGCCTACTACTGCACCTGCACCCCGCAGGAGGTGGAGGCCATGCGCCAGAAGGCCGTGGCCGAGGGCGGCAAGCCCAAATACGACGGCCGCTGCCGGGAACGCGGCCTGAAAAAGTCCGACAACGCCGTGATCCGTTTCAAGTCACCCCTTGCCGGCACGACGGTGGTGGAAGACGTGATCAAGGGCAACATCGTTTTCCAGAACACCGAGCAGGACGATTTTGTGGTCTGTCGAAGTGACGGAACGCCCACGTATAACTTCGTGGTTGTGGTGGACGACATCACCATGGGCATCAACACGGTGATCCGTGGTGACGATCACGTCATGAACACACCCAAGCAGATCCTGCTGTACCGGGCGCTTCAGTCACCGCTGCCTGTGTTCGGCCATGTGCCGATGGTGCTTGGAAAGGACAAGACGCGCCTGAGCAAACGCCACGGCGCCATGTCGGTGACCGCCTACCGGGATATGGGCTATCTGCCGGATGCCTTCATCAACTACCTGGCCCGGCTGGGATGGTCCCACGGCGATCAGGAGTTCTTCACCCGCCGGGAACTGGTCGACAAGTTCAGCCTGAAGAATATCGGCAAATCCGCCGGCGTGTTCGACACGGACAAGCTCACCGCCCTGAATGCCGACCACATTCGGGCCGCGTCGGTGCGGCAGCTCGCCCCCCGGGTGCTGCCTTTTTTCAGGGGCAAGGGTTACGATGCCGCCGATGACGACTATCTGGCGGGTGTCATCGGCACCCTGCATACCCGCAGCAAAACCCTGGTGGAGATGGCCGACGGCGCTCATTTTTACTACCGTGAAGATGTACGGCCCTACGACGACAAGGCGGCCAAAAAGTTCCTGAAGCCGGAGACGGCGCGGGTGCTCGCCCTGCTTGCCGAATCGCTGGATGCACTGGACGACCTGGCGGAAAAGACCCAGGAGGGCGCCTTCAAACGCGTGATGGATGAAACCGGCCTGGGCTTCGGCAAGATCGCCCAACCGGTGCGGGTCGCCCTGACCGGCACGACCGTCAGCCCCGGCATTTTCGAAGTGATCGACGTGCTGGGTAAGCCGCGGGTGCTGGCAAGGCTGAAAGCAGCGGTAGAATTTATCGAATCGGGGGAAGCGTAGCCGCAAGTTAAAAAAAAATTCAAATCACAATTTCCAAATATCAAACAAACCACAAATTCCAATGATCAAATCCCAAACAACATCCGAACAAGTCCTGTTTGAGATTCGGGTATTGGTATTTAGAGGTTCAAGGATTCGAGAAATCAGGGGGTCGAGGGCGATTGCGCCAAAAAGATCCATTCCTCTGGCATCCTTGATCCCTGGACCCCTCTAATTTTCTACACGCTAAAAGTGGTATACGAAACGCAGCACCGATCGTGTCCCCTCGGGCCGGTTTTCCGCACTGCTTTCAAAATAGAGGTTAAAGAACAGGTGGCTCTCCTGTGAAAAACTGAAAAGCGCCCCGGGTCCGATGCCTAAAACCTGTTCCCTTCGATCGGGCACGCTGTTGCCGTTGACCTTGGTATCGCTGATCTGTTTGAGATAGTAGCCGTTGACACCGACGCGCAGCATCTTTGGAATCACTTCATAGGCGGACGCAAAGTTGGCATGGATGGCCTGGCCGGCCTGCGTATCCGATGCTGCGCCAAATCCCCGGTTGGGGTCGTCGTTTTCAGCGTTCCACAGGTAGTGCAGGCGGGTCGAGACAGTCCAGCGGGGGGTGATGAAAAGCGTACCGGACCAATACGGGTTGAAGGAGAAGAAGTTGCTGCCGGGGTTCAATTCCTTGTTGGCGTCATATTTCCCGGTGGGGAAAATCATCTGCAGTTCGATGCGATGCATGAAGACCGGTCCGTTCTTGCCCATGATCGGGTCCCACTGCAGGTAGGGCCCCACCAGGACGTCACCGAACCCGGCACCGTTGGCCTCCGGCCCGCCAAAATCGTAATCGGCATTGATGGAGACGTAAGGGACGATCACATCCAGCCCCCACTTGCCACCCAGGAGCAGTTCCGTGTCGGATTGATACAGAAACTGGGTGAGGCTGATCCAGGCATCGATATCCGTCCCGGGAATCTCCAGGTCGTTGCCATCCTGGCCATTGAGTTGGTCGGCTGAGTAATACTGAACGTATTGGGAAATGTAGAAACCCGGACCGGCCGGTGGACCGCCATCGAGAAAGCTGGTGAATCCCAGGTTCACTGACGGCAGATCATAGGCCACGGCGCTGGTGGTGACAGCAAAAAACATGAGGGCGGTGAGCAACGTCAATTTACGATAGCAGTCTCTGAACATGGCGGTTCCTTTTCTTAAATGGTTGGTGAGCGCTCGATAGCACCGGTTAAAGGGAGCGGCTTTCCGCCGCGATCCGCTGCATGGGCGGATGCAACAGCCCGGCACGATGCGGCGTTGAAAGCCCCTTTTAAATTACCAACGTTTCTATCAGAAGAAACATACAAGGTTGATCAGAAATAGCAAGAGATTTTTAACCCTCCCTGCGGCTTGCCGCGGGGGGGTCACCGTGAGGATGAAAGTCTATTTCCAGTTCGCTGGCCAACCCCGCCGCAAGCGGCGAGGAATGCGCTGGCTATCGCGGTTCAACTGCAGCGGTAAACTTTCGGGAAGGGAATGCTATGCGATTGCGGCTGGGTATCGCCCCTGCGATAGCCGCCACAGGCATTTGGGCGCCGCTGGCGGGGACAATTTGGTCTTGACTCCCCTGCCGCTATTGTGTAAACGGGCACCAATCGATGCTGGGGGATCGTCTAATGGTAGGACAGCGGACTCTGACTCCGTCAATCAAGGTTCGAATCCTTGTCCCTCAGCCAGATGAAATCAAGGGCTTACGGCAACCGCTGTAAGCCTTTTTGGTTTTTTGCGACGGTCAAGGAAACGGTAGCCTCAATTTCCGGTGGTTCAGCTTTCTGCGACCACCACGCCGCCCATGGTTGCGATAAAACCGCTTGTGACTATATTTAAAGTATAGATTGACTCTCCGAGGACCCTCAGAAAGCAAGGAGGATATGATGATGACAATCAAACGATACCCTGCATGGCGCAGCCTATGGCTTTTCAAGCTGTCTTTGGCCGTATCCCTTTTATTT
>JAGTUY010000124.1 GCA_018224455.1 Desulfosarcina sp. | reverse complement strand
CCCCTGTCTAAATGGGGGGCGAAGGCCAGGGTGCACACGAAGGTGATCACTGAAATGGCGCCGTCGTACCATTGGGCCCGCCAGGCGTGAATGAATCCTCGGACGTTGATCAATCCGGCCACCGCCATCATGATAATCGCCGCCAGCACGCTCTGGGGAAGGTGGTAGAGCAGGGGGGTGAAGAAAAACAGGGTCGCCACCACCGCCAGGCTTGCAATCACGCTGGACAGTCCGGAAACGGCCCCGGCCTGGAGATTGACCGCCGACCTGGAAAAGGATCCCGCCACGGGATAGCTTTGGGCCACAGAGCCGATCATATTCGCCAGCCCCTGCCCAACCAGTTCCTGATTCGGGTTGATGCGCTGCCCGGTTTTGGCGGCCATGGCTTTGGCGATGGAGATGGCCTCCATGAATCCCAGCAGGGCGATGATGGCGGCCGGCGGCATCAGGGTCATGGCACCGTGGCCATCGATTTCAGGAAAAGAGAAGTCCGGAAGGCCCTTGGGTATGGCACCCACCACCTCACCCCCGCCGCTAAAGACCAGTGCCGAGGCCTCCAGCGGTGCGTTGCTGATCCTCAAACGCCAGGTGCGGCCAACCTTTTGTGTGTCTGCCGGGCGATTGCCCTTGGCATAAAACCACAGGTCGCCATGCTGGGTTCGGCCGGCTTCAAAAAGCAGGCGGCGGATCTGATGACGGTAGTCTGCTGCTTTTTCCGCCTTCAAGGCCATTTGATAATTCAGGATCTCGATGTCTCGTCGGGAATCGATGACGACCATGCGGTGGCCGTCGATGGTTGCTTGCTTGAGGGTCGCGTTGATTCGGGTGCGCCGGTCTTCCATCTGGACGCGTTGCGTCGTTTCAGCGTTGAAGTGAACGATTAATGCCCGGGTGTCTGCATCGACCACCGATTCCAGGGGCATCGTGACCCGCTGTTCGAATCCGGTGGCCCAACTGATCAAGGTGGTGGCGGCCACCGCCACGAGCACATTGGGGATCCGCAGGGTGATCTTTTTCAGGATCAGCATGACCGCGAAGGCAAACAGACCCATCAAGAGCGTGGGCCAGTGGGTGAAATAAAGGGCTGCTTTCACGACCTGGGCCACCGTATGGTAATGATAATCGCTGCTGTCCACCGCCACGCCGAACAACTTGGAGATCTGACCGGTGGCGATGATGATGGCGGCCGCGTTGGTGAAGCCACCCACTACCGGATGCGAGAGGAAGTTAACCACCAGGCCTAAACGAAACAGGCCCAGGCCGAATTGAAACAGCCCCACCATCAGTGCCAGCAGAACCGCATACCCGATATACGCCTGGCTGCCGCTGGAGGCCAGGGGCTGCAGGGCCACGGCGGCCATCAGGGAGACCACGGCAACCGGTCCGGTGGCCAGTTGACGGCTGGATCCGAACAGGGCTGCCAACGCCGGCGGCAAAAACGACGCATACAGGCCGTAATAGGCCGGCAGGCCGGCCAACTGGGCATAGGCCATGGACTGGGGAACCAGCACCAGTGCCACGGTCAACCCGGCAACCAGGTCTCCTTTAAGATGTCCGGTGCGATAGCCGGGCAGCCACTCCAAAAAGGGCAGCAGCCGGCGCAGGGCAAGGTTGCTCCATGCGAATGACGGTTGTCGGGCCATGGCAGTCTACCGGCCTCCGGTCAGCAGCCTGCGGCAGGCGACCATCAAACTGTCGTAAAGGGTGCCGGCGTCATACACCCGGTAGGTGTTGAGCCGGGCGATGCCGTCCACCATGGCAAAGAGAACCATGGCCGTCTGTCGCGGGGAGTCGACCGCTACCGATCCGTCCCGCATGCCCGTTTGGATTCCCTCCTCGAAAATGTCCAGCAAACAGGTGTAAATGGATTCCAGATGGCTGCGGCACACCGGACTGGTTTCGGCCATTTGATAGGGATCGTGGCGGTGAATGATCAGGAACTGGTCTTCCATGGTGCCGGCCAGGTGCAGATAAAAAGCGACCACTCCCTCGACCCGCGCTATCCCATTTTGATCCCGGCAGGTCTGCTGATGCCGGTCAAACTGGTCCAGGATGCTCTCTTTCACATCATTCAGCACCTGCAAAAAGAGGTCCTCCTTGTTCTTGAAATGGTGAAAGATGGTTCCGGTTGCCGCACCGGTGATGGCGGACAGCTCCGCCATGGCGGTTCCCTGAAACCCGTTTCGCGAAAAAAGCCGGGTGGCGGAAGCAAGGATTGCATTTCGTTTGGACATGTGTTACCTGTTCAAAATTAGGCCAACCGAATGATCGGTCGGTTTTTTTTATTAAAGACTTTGAATGGAAATGTCAATAGGAGAAATCGGATGTCCCACCCCATACCCGAAAAGGCGGAACTGCTGGATAAGCTCAAACAAGGCGGTTTTGAGGTCCCCGACTTCATTTATGTCCCCCCGCAGCATTTTGAGACCGAAGATTTCGCCGCCCTCGAGTCGTTTCTGGCAAAACACCGCCAAAGCTTCAAGGTGATCGCCCGCAGTGCCCATCCATTGGAACGCCGTTTCAAGGGGGGGACATTCGACTCGTTGGAAACCTATGCCGATGTGGGGGGCATCCGCTATGCCCGCAACAAGATGATCAAGCTGGCAAAAAGCAGCAAACACTTGAGCATTGCCCGGCAGCAGCGGTTCAACCATGCTCCGCAGATGGATCTCGAACAGATGGGGGTGATCGTCATGCCCTTCATCGACGGATCCAGCGTAATGGCCAAGATCATTGGCGGCAACTGGGAGTTCGGATATTGTCGGGACCGCATTCACAAGGTGCAAAGTGAACCTTACATCACCCGGACCCCCCATGACCGGCGGCTGGTTCAGCTGTCAAAGAAGATTCAGGCCCATCTGGGATTTCGATGCGAGATCGAATACATTATTTCAGCCGACGGCGGCATTCACGTGGTGCAGGCCAAAGACATTTCCAGCATCGACATCCTGGAGGAAAAGGAGAGCCGGCGGTCCATCACCCTGGACGGCATCCGGCGGATCCGCAAGCGGCGCAGCTACCGGGAGCGGCCGGTGTATGTGATGGACAATAAAGCCTTTTATATCGATATCATCTCCCAGTGTGAGGAGATGGTCAGCGACTGTGCCACGCCAGGCAAGCCGGATATCGCCCAGATCATCGATTCCATCAAGGCCTATGAAGCGGAATTCGAGGCGTTTGCCTTGCGCCATCAGCGATACGCGGTGCTTGGACTGGCCATTCAGGACCCGGTTGATCTTTACCAGATTGCCAGCCATTACCTGGACGACACGCCGGAACTGCAGGCGGAGCTGTCCAAAGCCCTGCACAACAACCTCTACCAGATCGATATATTCCTGTCCGAAGCCGACACGCTCATCGCTAAGGACAAGTTCCGGATCAATCTGTGCAGCCACGATGCATACGGTATCGACACGGTCCGAAACCCCCTGTGGACCGTATACTGGTATGTGGATCGCCACGACGACGTGGTTCGCGAATTCAAGCGGATCGGCTTTAAGACCGGAGACACGGTCGGTATCGATATCGATGTTGACGACAAGCCCACCGTTTACCGCCAGTAGCCGTCAGGGATCGAGAAAATCCTTAAGATTGATCACCTTGCCCTGTTCATTCCCGTTTTGTCCCAGGTCCTGCATGGCGCCTTCGCGTTTCTCTTTGCGGACCTGGTCCATGACTTCCCGGAGTTTGGGATTGTCGGTCATCAGCTTTTGAATCTGAATTTCAAGGGCTTCCCAGCCGGCTTCCAGCGCCTCTGTCTTCACTGAAAAAGATGCCATATCGGCGAGCAGGCGGACCAACTGAAGCATCATGCCATGGTGGGTAATGCCCTGCAGGTAGGCGGGACAGTGGCCCCAGAGGCTGGCACCGGCCACCGCACGCTTCCGGCAGGCCTCCAGAATGACCGTATGGATGGCGCTGGGACCGTGGTAATTGATCGGAATCACCCGGTGCCGGACTACCAGGCCTTCGACATCGCTGCCGGCGGTTACCGCTGAAATAATCCGGTCCGTATGCAACACATTGTCGAACATACTGCCCAGGGTAATCACCTCCGTTGCCTTCAGCCGGTGGGCCAGATCCACCAACTCCCGGGAAAACCGGTACCAGTTCAGGTTGGGCTCGTCGGCGATCAATACTACCAGATCTTTCTCACCGGGATGCGTTTCGATGGCGAAGAAGCTTCCCCCCGGAGGAGTAATCGATTTCATGACACCGGCTTCGATTTTCACCACGGGGCGGGTTTCGTCATAACGATAGCAGTGGTCGGATTCGATATGGCCGAAGGAAACGGCCTGGAGGGTCTCCACCAAATAAGCGGCCGTACCGGCCGACACCTCGAGTGCATTGCCCCATCCTCGGAAACCGATGATAAACACCGGTGCCGCCAGTTCTGGCAGCGTCTCCAATCGGAAGGTTTGGTATTCCATAGGATCCTTAATTGAGGCCATATGTTACGAACGCGACGACATGCAGCTTGTTACGAACGCATCAATTTTGGCAACGGTGACCGCGGTTCCACCATTTTCGGGGGGAATCGGTTGGCTGTCAAGACCCAAATAGGCATGTGTTTTAACAAACCCGTCCGGATCAGCCCTTGTGTCGATAAAGTTCCGGGTAAAGCCGATGGGCGCATTCGGGGCAGATGCCATGGGTGAAGTCGGCGTTGGAATGGCAGGTGATGTAGTCCTCGATCGCCTGCCAGGTGCTGTCGTCTTTACGGATTTTTTTACAGGAGGCACAGATGGGCAGCAGGCCGCTGAGGGTTTTGACTTCCTGGAGGGCTTTTTGCAGCTGGGTGATCAGTATTTTCTGCTCTTTGGACGCGTTGTATTTGACCACGGCAATTTCAATGGCTGATCGCAGTTCATTGATGTCATAGGGTTTGATGATGTACCCGTACGGGTGGGTTCCGAGGGCTCGCTTGAAGACCTGTTGATCGGAAAGGCAGGTCATGTAGATGATGGGTACATCCGAACCTTCGGCTATTTTTGCGGCGGCTTCGATCCCGTTCATTTCCCCTTTGAGCAGAATATCCATGGTGACCAGGTCCGGGTTATTCCGGTAAACCCCGCTGATGGCTTCGAGTCCGGTTTCGGCGGTGCCGCATACCAGGTAGTCCAAGCTCTCCAATCGGGCGGTCAGCACGGTGGATACGTTGGGGTCGTCTTCAACGACCATAATACGGGTCTGTCTATGCATGGCGCACCTCGCATATGGGCTATTGGCATCCGCTGCTGCAATTCTTGCGCATGGGATGCCCTTTTGTGCACAGGCATGTCCGATTTTAGGACGCGCTTTCCCTAAAAATATGGCTGTTTTTTACAACTGTCCAGCAATACCCGCCCAGGCCAGATGAATCCGGTGCGTCGCCAATTCAGAACCGATTTTCGACAATTATGTCATGCAATTTACTTGCCACCGAGGCGAGCCGTTGAACCGCAACAGGGAGTGCATTCCCCGCCGCTTGTCGGCGCCACGCAGAGATATCGAGCACCGGTCCGGCGGGTAGGCGTCCATCATTGTCAATAATGTTACTATACATAAGAACAGAAAAGCCTTGACACCCCATCCAAAAGCCCTTAAACATCGGTTGTTAAGGGTCGTGGAACCAAACACGGCCTTTTTTATTGGAAAGAGGAAAACAGATGAAATTGAAGGAATTTCCAAGCCGGGAACGGTTTGATGCGTTGGCCCATACCTGTAATGTGATTCCCGTTTGCCGTGAGATTCTGGCCGACATGGAGACGCCGGTCTCCCTGTTGAAAAAATGCTACGACGACGCTGGCAAGGGACCGCGAACACCGCTTTTTCTGCTGGAGAGTGTGGAGGGCGGTGAAAAATGGGGGCGTTACAGCTTTCTGGGCACGTCGGCCAGGACCCACGTCAAGGTTTTTGCCGATCAGGTGATTATTGCCGAGAACGGCCGGGAAGAGAAAATCCTCCACGGCGGCGATCCCCTTAGCATCCTGAAAGCGTTCATGAGCCGTTTTCAGCCGGCGGAAATGGGTGAGCTTCCCCGGTTCTGGGGTGGGCTGGTCGGTTATCTCACCTATGAAATGGTTTCATTTTTCGAGCGTATCCCCAACCGAATGTCGGTGGATGCCCCCATGGCCCACTTCATTCTCTGTGACGAGCTACTTATTTTCGACAACATTCGCAACACGATGATCTGTGTGGCCATCGTCTTTACCGACGGGAATCCGGATGCTACAGCGGCCTACGATGATGCCATGACGCGGCTGGACGCTATTGAACAACGCATGGCCACGCGTGCTGGCGATGCTGCGCCGGAGGGCGTCGGTGACAGCTCGACCATGGTCCCGCTGCTGGCGGCGCAAACGTTCAGAGAGCGGGTAGCCCGCGTAAAAGAACACATCCAGCAAGGCGACGTGATCCAGGCCGTTATCTCGCAGCCCTTTCAATGCAGCGCGCCCGGGGACATCATTGCCATCTATCGGGCACAGCGTTATGTGAACCCGTCTCCGTACCTCTACTTTTTTCATTTCGATGAGATGGCCCTGGTGGGATCCTCACCGGAAACCATGGTGCGCCTGGAAAACGGCGTGGCCACCCTGCGACCCATCGCCGGTACCCGACCCCGGGGAGCCAGTGAACAGGCGGACCGGGTCTTGGCCTCGGAACTGCTGGCCGACGAGAAGGAGCGGGCCGAGCACCTGATGCTCGTGGATTT